>CARZYU010000020.1:0-2794 GCA_949113215.1 uncultured Bacilli bacterium
TCATTATGTCTATGCGTTGTATTCGCCACTTTCGGCCAATGAATTTTTCAATCACCCTATTTTAAACATCGTCCTTTACAATAATCTGGGAAAAAAAGAATACGATAAAGTTCAAGATTATTTTAAAGTTCCCAAAGTAAACTTAAAAGATTACGAAGATATTACAGTCACTTTTAAAGAAGTATTTACTTCCCATACGTCTTCTAGTTTTGAAGAACATCAGGATATTGAAAAAAGAACCACTCTGGGATTTCATGCGACAGAACAGATTGATTTTAATTTGTTGATTTCAAGTATTCCAACTTCGATGATTCATGCGAGATGTTTTACAAACGAAATAAAAAATTTGATCTCCGATCTTTCCCTAGTGTATAATATTGACACGTTAAACATGCAGGGATTGGTTCGAAGTAGTCTCAATGAAAAGGGATTGATTGATAAGCAGGAACTTCGTAAGAGTTGTCGTAATTTTTATCAATTTGAAAATGGAGGTAAATTACCAACTCTCATCTATGCAACGCAACCAGAGTACTTAAAGCAACCAGTAGGAGATAGTTCGAAACGAGCGAAGATGATCTATACCTTTGAAACGGTTACCCCATATGATTATTTGAAGAGCAAATACCAAGGAGCAGAACCGACAAGCAGGGATCTTAGACTCATTGAAAATTTGTTGGTTGAGCAAAAGATGAAACCTGGAGTTGTCAATGTTCTCATTTCGTATGTTTTAAAGATAAACAATCAAAAATTGAGTAAGAATTATGTAGAAACCATTGCAGGGCAGTGGAAAAGACTCAAGATTGAAACGGTAGAAGAAGCCATGAACACCTGTGAAAAAGAACACAAAAAATTCAAAAAAATGATGAATAAGTCGACTTCTTCTCATTCCAAACAAAAGGAAGTTGTTCCAGATTGGTTTGATAAAGAGAATCAAAAAGAGGAAATTAGTGTAGAAGAACAAGCGCAAATTGCTCGTCTATTGGAAGATTTGAGCAAATAGGGGGATCATTATGCCAAAGGAAATCAAAAAAGAAATCATAAGACGAAGTATCAAAATTGTCACAACTCTTTCTTTCTTAATCATCGTCACTTGTCTTTGGTTTCATCCAAACAATAGCATTATTGAGGCACAAAGTCGCATGATGTTTGGTACTCTAGGATTAACATTCTCAGATTTATCCGATGGAATCCATTTGAACGATGCAATTCCAGTGAGCGATGAAGAAGGATCTCAAATAGAACCATATGTTTTTGCCATTACCAACCAAGGAAATAAAGAAAGTACGTATCAATTGGTTTTTTTGAACACCGTTAGCAGAGAAGAAGACTGCAGTCCACTATCAAACCGCTATTTGCGTTATTCTTTGCAAGAAGATGAAAAGGAGTACAGCGAACCTGTCAATTTGACAGAAAATGGTCTCTTGCTGACAACGAGTTTAGAACCAGGAAAAAAACATGAATATCGCTTGAAATTCTGGATTGATGAAGCTGCCGATGAAGGTGCCATGGACAAATGTTTCCAAGCAAAAGTGACAGTTATACCACAATCTTAGAGGCCCTTTCTTGCCCTAGGGCTTTTTTTGTGGTATAATGTATAGGTGAGACAAAAAAGTATATAGAAGTGGGAAGATGAAATACGTAAATAATTTTACTTCCATATACTATACTATATAAGGGGTGTATCCATGAGTTTTTTAACAGAGTACAAAGATAGGGAATTTGAACGTATTATCGCACCTATCTTGGAAATAGAAGAATTTAAAGAGATGAAAAATATCGTTCATCATGGAATGAATCGTTATGATCATTGTTTAAGAGTAGGGTACTATTCTTATCGTTTAGCAAAATTTCTACATTTAAATTATGAAGAAACAGCAAGAGCTGCTATTTTACATGATTTCTTTTTGACAGATCTCAATCCAAATAGTAAGATGAAAAATTTAGTAAATCATCCAAAAACAGCCATTGAAAATGCCGAAAACTTCTTTGATTTAACGGATCGTGAGAAAGATATCATTTCGACTCATATGTTCCCAGTTGCACCAAAAATTCCCAAATATGCGGAAAGTTGGATTGTCGATTTGGTGGATGACGTCGCGGGAATTTATGAAAAATGACATGTCCCCGTAGCATAATAGGATAATGCAGTCGCCTCCTAAGCGACAGATTGGGTGTTCGAGTCACCTCGGGGACGCCATTTTTATGTAAAGTATATGGAAGTAAGAGGAAAAAATGAAAGTTATAAGTATTAAAGAACCATTTGCTACATTAATAATGAATGGCTCAAAACTAATTGAAACTCGAAGCTGGAAAACTAATTATAGAGGTGAACTTTATATTCATGCTAGTGGAAAATCTCTTGCAAAAGAATATTTGAAAAATCCTTATGTTTTAGAGTTAATTAAAGATATGGATATGAATTACGGAAACATAATATGCAAGGGTAATTTAGTTGATTGTATATATATGGATGAGGGGTTTTTAAAGAAAATAAAAAATAATAATCAGGAATATAATTTAGGATTATATGACTTAGGTAGATATGCTTGGATTTTTGAAGATATTGTACCAATTAGCCCTATAAAAGCAAAGGGTAAATTAAATATTTGGAATTATGAGGATGAAGGTAAAATAAAAACACGTTAAAAATGGTAATATTTTACATTTTGTTAACATTATGATAATATAATTGCCAATTTAAGGGGGATTAGTTATGATAAAGATTAATAAAATTGAAACAGATGACGAATTAAAAGCAGGCATTAAATCGTTGACTTCAATATTTATTGAAGAG
>CARZYU010000020.1:2804-6159 GCA_949113215.1 uncultured Bacilli bacterium
TACATGGATTGCAAAAAATATTCACCAATTTCATAGTGATGAGAAACAAATATTAAAGGTACTAGATAATCAAAATAATCAACTACTAGGTTACATAATGATACACTTTAGTTCAAAGAATATTGTTAAACTTAATGGTATTTATATTTTTGAAGAAAACAAAGGAAAAGGAATCGCTACACAAGCGTTAATTAATTTATGTGCATTATTAAAACAAGTAAATGTAGATTTGATATTTGTGCAAACTAGATTAGACAATAATGCTGTTGTTCATTTATTTGATAAAACGGGATTTAAGTTGATTGGTACTAATTATCATAATGTTGAACAAAAGGACAATTGGGTTGCATGTTGCAATTTGAATAAAATAATTACAGATGAACGAAATATAGCGGCACAAATATATGATGGTTTTATCGCTTTAGATGGAGAAAGAATTTCGGATTTAAAAGAACAACATAAATCGGGAAACTTAATCTTACAAAAAGTAAAAAAAGAGAATAAAAAGGAGAATTAATGATGGGGAGAAAACCAATTATAGGTATAGTAGGAAAACCTCAGTGTGATGATGTTATATGGAATAAAATATGCATTAGTAATGAAATTAAAGATGCATTAAACAAAAATGGAGCTTTAGCAATTGGTATAATACCACAAAGTAAAATTACAGATATAAATGAAGGAAAACCATTCTCATACCAAAACTATGAATTAAATAATGAGGCTTTAAATGATTTATATAATACTATTGATTTATGTGATGGAATTATTCTTGAAGGCGGAATTGTAATTTGTAATTATGAACAAGAAATTGCCAAATACTGCATAAAAACTAGTAAGCCAATACTAGGAATATGTTGTGGATGTATCAACATGGCATTATCAACCGGAGGGAGTATCTCACTAGAAAATTATGAATACTTAAAAGAGAAACATTTTAATTTAGAAGATATGAATATTCATAGTGTATCTATTAATAAAGATTCAAAATTATATGATCTAATAAAAAAAGATATGTTCGTAGTTAATAGTATTCATAAATGTAAAATAGACAATTCTGGTGAGTATAAAGTAAAAGGTTATTCTGAAGATGGAATAATTGAACTTTTAGAATATGAAGGAGATAACTTTAATATAGGAGTCCAATGGCATCCCGAATTTATTTTAGATAAAGAAGAACAAAATATGATATTTGAGCAATTTATTAAATATATCATCAATAAGATTGAAAATAAATAACCCTGATTTACTAAATAATAATAAAATAAAGGTAATAAGGATAGGATATAAGGAATACATATCTTTAACTGATTTGGCAAGATATGCAGACGAAGATGAACCTAGATATCCTATACAGAATTGGATGAGAAATAAAGATGTTGTTGCTTATTTGGGCTTATGGGAAAAATTAAATAATAAAGATTTCAAAGGTGTCGAATTCGACGCGTTTAAAAATGAAGCTGGGAGTAACAAATTTAAAAGATCACCACAAAAGTGGATTAAAGAAACAAATGCGATAGGAATGATATCAAAATCTGGAAATAATGGTGGGACTTATGCAGTAAAAAGGTACAGTTCAGATTTGAATAAAGAAAAGCGACCAACTATTTTGTTGGTCGTTTTTGATAGGAAAGCGTTTTCTTTTGTACTTGATTTGGATGATCTTTAAAATAGTCTAAATCTTCTCCCATAGCTCGTTGTTTCTTACCACAAATGGGACAAACGACTTCGCTTGAGATTAGGATTCCATCTTCTGTCGTATATTCCATAAAGATTAATTGATTTAAATGATCTTTACATAATCTCAAATTGTGCATTTTGTGATGCCTCCTTTGACATGTGAGTCTTCATTTTACTCTATTTTTTCTTCTTTGTCAAAGTTCTTCTTTATGATAGTTGTTGTTTCGAATGAATTCTCTCAGTATTTTGGTAAGTGCTCTTTTTTCGATTCTTGAAACATAACTTCTCGAAATGTTTAATTCTTTGGCGATGACTTTCTGTGTTTGTTCTTCTTGATCGCCAAGTCCATATCTTCTGACTAAAATTTCTTTTTCTCTTGGTGAGAGTACTTTCATGTAATGTTTTAATAGTTTCACATTATCTTTTAAATCAATTTCTTCTAGAAAGTCAGGTTTTGGCGTTTTTAAAACATCCACAATCGTAATTTCATTTCCGTCTTTATCGAAGCCAACCGATTCGTTGATGGAGATGTTTTTCGCATTTTTGTTGTTTCCACGAAAGTACATTAGAATTTCATTTTCAATACATCTTGCACAATAAGTCGTGATTTTTGTTCCTTTACTGCCACGAAAAGAATCAATTCCTTTGATGAGACCAATCGTACCAATGCTGATGAGATCATCTTGATCGACATTCTTATGGTCAAATTTTTTGACGATGTGGGCGACTAATCTCAAATTGTGTTCGATGAGCTTGTTTCTAGCAAGTGTATCTCCCTGGTCCATGAGTGCGATACATCTTTCTTCTTCCTCTTTGGAAAGGGGATCTGGAAAGACATTATTGGAATAAGATGTATTAAACAAATTTTTTAATAATTTAAAAATAGGATGAAACAAATCTTCTACCTTCTTTCTTTTTCATTCTATGTTATTTCTTTCCGATATTTGTCATTTCTTGACGAAAAGAGATAATGTGTCAAATACGTGTTTTCCTCCTGACAGAAAGGAAAATTATGATATACTGATACTAGTAGGTGATAGGGTATGGCAAAGAAGAAGAAAAGAAAAGTAGAAAAGAAAAGTGGTTTTGCCCATAGTGCAGAATTATTTGGAGTTTTATTTATTTTAGCAGCGATTTTGGGAGTAGGAAAATATGGACCAGTTGGAAAGTTATTTTCTTCTTTCTGTGTCTTTTTAGTAGGAACGGGATATGCAGTTCTTTTGGTGATCTTTTTTATCTTAGGAATTTATTTGATTGTCAAAAGAGAGTGGCCAAAATTTTTGACCACAAAGTTGGTCGGAATTTATATTTTAGCACTTGGACTTCTCGTTTGGGCGCATGAGAGTTATTTGACGGAAAATGCAGGAGATATTGGTAAAATGATTCAAGATACTTTGAATCAATTGGTTGCAAGTTTTTCAAATGCAAGTAGTTCTCAAGTTGAATTGACAGGTGGCGGAATCATTGGATGTTTGTTTGCGGGACTTTTCTATAAACTTTTCGATTATCAAGGAATGGTAATCGTAAGATGGACGCTCATGATCATTGGAGTGACTCTATTTACAGGATTCTCCATCATCGATTTTGTCAAAAATAGTGCAGCGAAAGGAAAAGAAGTTCTCGCGAAGGGTAGAAGTAAGAGAGAAGTAGATGCACCAGAAGATCGACCAGATAA
>CARZYU010000020.1:6169-6814 GCA_949113215.1 uncultured Bacilli bacterium
CGAAGAGGAAGAAGGGCACAAAGAGACTAAGAAAGTGATTACTTCTCTTTCGGAAGTGACGAGTATTGAAGATAAAGAGGAAAAGAAAGAAGTATCTCCTAATCCTGCTGTGGTTTTGACCAACAGCAATTACCAACTTCCTCCTTATTCTCTTTTGGAAACACCGAAAAAGAATGCTAAGGGAGTTTCTCAAGCTAGCATTGAAAAGAATGTCATTAATTTGGAAAAGGTTCTTCATGACTTTGAGATCAATGGAAAAGTAGTGGAGGCTCATGTAGGACCAACCGTTACACAGTACGAGTTAGAAGTACAATCAGGAACGAGAGTCAGTCGAATTTTATCCATCTCAAGAGAAATCGCTTTGGCTCTTGCCAAACGAGATGTGCGTATAGAAGCTCCGATTCCAGGAAAGAATACAGTAGGAATCGAAATTCCAAATGATGTGACGACGGCTGTTACGTTCAAGGAAGTATTAGAAAAAGTACCAAGTAGCAAAGACGACAGTAAGTTATTAGCGCCACTTGGAAAGAACATCATGGGTTCCGTTGATTTCTGTGAAATCGATAAAACTCCACACTTATTGGTTGCAGGTTCTACGGGTAGTGGTAAATCCGTCTGTATCAATGGTATTATTTGTTCCATTTT
>CARZYU010000020.1:6870-8145 GCA_949113215.1 uncultured Bacilli bacterium
GGTGGTAACCGATCCTTCGAAGGCAGCGCAAGCGTTAAAAAAAGTTGTTGTCGAAATGGAGCAACGTTATCATAGATTCAGTGAAACGAAAACTAAAAATTTAAGTACTTACAATCAATACGTAGAAAAAGAAAATATGCATCGTCCCGAGGGGGAGAAGCTTTCGAAAATGCCATACATCGTCGTCATCGTCGACGAGCTTGCTGATTTGATGTTGGTGGCAAGAAAAGAAGTAGAAGATTCGATTATGCGAATTACTCAAATGGCAAGAGCTGCAGGAATTCATTTGATCATTGCAACCCAACGTCCATCGACCGATGTCATCACAGGACTAATTAAGTCGAACATTCCATCTCGTATTTCCTTTTATGTCAGCAGTAGTATTGATTCGAGAACCATTTTGGATATGACAGGAGCCGAAAAGTTACTTGGAAAAGGTGATATGTTGTTTTTACCAATGGGAAGCAATGCTCCAACTCGAATTCAAGGTGTTTACATTTCCGATGATGAAATCAAACGAATTGCCGATTGGACAATCAAGCAGCAAGTTGCTCAATACGATGAGAGTATGATGAATTTAAATCCAAATGGAGATGGATCGAAGAGTGCCTCTCAACTAGAAGATGCTTCGCAAGTGGAAGAATACGACGATCCTTTGTACAATGAAATTGTCGAATTTGTCATTAGTACCCAAAAGGCAAGTGCTTCTTTGTTACAACGTCGCTTTAAGTTGGGATACAACCGAG
Organism: uncultured Bacilli bacterium; assembly: GCA_949113215.1. GTDB lineage: Bacteria > Bacillota_I > Bacilli_A > RF39 > UBA660 > CARZYU01. The sequence continues at coordinate 7,617 of CARZYU010000020.1, forward strand.
CTGCTCGTATTGTCGATTTACTTGAGGAACGAGGAATTATTGGACCTCAAAATGGATCGAAACCAAGAGAAGTGTTGGTCAAATTAGAAAATGCTGAGGAAGAAAACGAGGAAAACTAATGGCGATTAGTTTTTCTTTTTTTATACATGAGAAATTGGTATAATAAAATGAGAGGTGAAGATCATGACGCCACATATCGAAAGTAAGAAAGAGGATATTGCCAAAATTGTTTTAATGCCAGGTGATCCCCTAAGAGCAAAGTACATTGCTGAACATTTTTTAGAAGATGCGGTATTAGTCAATCGAGTACGAAATATGTATGCTTATACAGGAACGTATCATGGTAAAAAAGTAACGGTCTTTCCGTCTGGTATGGGATGCGCTAGTATGGGAATTTATGCGTATGAATTATTTCGTTTTTATGATGTCGACGTAATCATTCGAATTGGTTCTGCGGGATCTTATAAAAGTGACTTGAATCTCTATGACCTATTGTTAGTAAAAGACAGTTATACGACTTCGAACTTTG
>CARZYU010000020.1:8247-13375 GCA_949113215.1 uncultured Bacilli bacterium
GATGAGGACCTTTCTAGAACGATCAAAGAGACTGCTCGTACGTTAGGACTTTCCCTAAAAGAGGGAAGAGTTCATTGTACAGATGTCTTCTATTCTCGTTATGAAATGTTGACGGAACGTGCTAAAAACGCTTCTTGTGTTGCCTGTGAAATGGAAAGCTTTGCCTTGTTTGCGAATGCGCAATTATTAGGAAAAAAAGCCGCTTGTTTACTTACCATTTCTGATAGTTTGGTTACCAAAGAGGAAACGACACCGAAAGAAAGGGAAACAGCCTTTTCGGATATGATGAGATTAGCATTAGAAACGATTATCAACTTGTAAAATGTTTTGATAAATTGATCGAAACATACACATATTAGTAGTAGTGAGGTGAAAAAGATGGAGTATAAAAAGAAGGATGTAGGAGCTTACAGATTACATTTAGTAAAGACCAATCGGTTTAAAACCATAACGTTTCAAATTGTTTTTCGTCGTCCTATTGTGAAAGAGGAAATTACCATACGTAACGTTCTAACTCAGATGTTGACACAATCTTGTGCGAAATATCAAAGTAAAAGAGAACTCGCTATCTACTCACAAGAACTTTATGGAGCTTATGTCGAAAGTTCCAACTATCGTTTGGGAAATTATTTAAATACCAATTTCTTTTTGACCATTTTAAATGAAAAGTACACCGAAGAAGGAATGTTAGAGAAGAGTATTTCTTTTCTTCATGATATTTTGTTTTCTCCCCATGTAGAAGGAGAAGAGTTCAATGAAGAATCTTTTGACTATGTCATTCATAATACCAAAAGTAGTATCGAAAGTATGAAAGAAAATACCTCGAAGTACAGTATCATCCGTCTTTTGGAAGTTTTAGAAGAAAATAGTCCATTATCTTACCGTAGTTATGGTTACTTGGAGGATCTCGAAAACATTACGAGACATTCTCTTTATGAACATTACTTGGAAATGATCAAAAATGATATGGTGGATATTTTGGTAATTGGTGACATCGACTTCGAAGAGATGACGCATCTTATGAAACAATATTTTGATTTTGCAACGTTAAAACAGACGAGGCGTCCAGCTTTAATCGAGTGCAATAAATGTCGAAGAACACCAAAGATGGTTACCGAAACAGAAGACTTAAATCAGTCGAAACTTGCCATTGGCTGTCGCTTAGTAAAACTACAGGAATACGAACGTAACTATCCACTTACTTTATTTAACATTATCTTTGGAGGAAGTAGTGATTCCAAGTTGTTCCAAGAAGTAAGAGAAAAGAATTCCCTTGCCTATACCGTTCGTTCCGTTCCTAACAAGTTAGATAGTCTTTTGCTTATTACTGCAGGAATTGATGCAAAGATGTCTTCCAAAGCCATTGAAATTATCAAAAAGCAGTTAAAAGAAATGCAAAAAGGACATTTCTCGGAAGAGGATATCAAAAAAGCCAAAGAGTATTTTGAAACGGTGGTTGATGAGGCAATGGATGCTCCAGGATCTGTTTTGGAAAGCTATTATACCATGGAGCTTTTGGGTACGGATGATTTAGAAACGAAAAAAGCGAAGATGTGGAACGTAACGAAAGAAGAAATTGTCAAAGTAGCCAAACATGTCAAAATAGATACGATTTATTTATTGGAGGGGGAAGAACAGTGAAAGAGATCAAACTAAAACAATTGGAATTATCGGTTTATTACGAAAAGTTGGAAAATGGTTTGGAAGTTTACCTGATTCCTTATTCCAATAAGAACAATTATTATATGACGTATGCGACGAGATATGGATCCGTTACGACCGAATTTGTTCCCCTTGATAAGAAAAAAATGGTAACCGTACCAAATGGAATTGCTCACTTTCTGGAACATAAAATGTTTGAACAACCAGATGGAGTAGATCCATTCTCTTTCTTTAACCAATCAGGAACGATGGCAAATGCTTCTACAACCTTCGATAATACGCAGTATTTGTGTTCTGGAACGAGAAGCTTAGAAGAAAACTTAGATTATCTATTGGAATATGTCAATACGCCATACTTTACCGATGAAAATGTGGAAAAAGAAAAAGGAATCATTGCGGAAGAAATAAAAATGTATGACGATATGCCAGAGTGGGTGATGGAACGAGCTTTGAGAGAATGTGCCTTAAAGGAACATCCGATGCGTATTGATATCGCTGGAAGTGTCAAAGATATTTTTCAAATTACCAAAGAGAATTTATACGACTGTTATCACTCTTTTTATCAACCAAGTAACATGTTCCTAATCGTAGCAGGACCACAGGATGTGGAAAAGACGTTAGAAGTTGTCAAAAATCGCATGGCAAAGATTAAAGTTCCGACCAATCAAAAAATAAAAACCAAAAAGTATCAGGAACCAGTTTCCGTCGCCGAAAAGGAAAAAACCATTCGTATGAACGTCGAGATTCCAAAGGTGGGAATGTGTTTCAAATTCGATCGCACCAAATTTCCAATGAGTGATCCGTATGTTCAAGATTTGTATTTTCAGATGTTTGTGACCTTGACGTTTGGAATTACTTCCTTATTCCGAGAGAAGGCCAGAAAAGAAAAATGGATGAGTTCTTTTTATACCCAGATCGATGATTGTGAAAACTATAAATTACTCTCTTTGGTGGCCGAAACCAATGAACCAGACGTTTTCCAACAAGAAGTTTTACAAGCGTTAAAGAACATTAGCATTACCAAAGAAGATGTCGAACGAATGAAAAAGGTTTGGATTTCAAGTGAACATAAAATGGTCGATATTGTCGAAACGACCGTTTTGAACCTCTACGATGATTTGATGAAGTACCATCGAATCGAAGAAAATAAAATGAACTTAATCAAGGCGATTGAAAAGAGAGAACTGGATAAACTGATCCAAAAGTTGGATTTTGAAAATAAAACCGTTGTCAAGATTTTATCAAAGAAAGCATAAATGATCTCTGCTTTCTTTTTTTTGATGTATAATAAAATTTAGAGGTGATAAATTTGTTAAAGGTAGAAAACATTACAAAGTATTACGGTGAACATCTAGCCGTCGATGGCCTTTCTTTCGAAGTGAAAAATGGTGAAATTTTTGGCTTGTTGGGAGAAAATGGTGCGGGTAAGACGACGACGTTTCGAATCATCATGGGACTACTTGATTCAAGTAGCGGAAAAGTAACGTTAGATGGAAAGAAAATCGATTATTCGATGACCGATAAAATAGGATTTGTGACCGAAGAGAGAAGCCTCTTAGGAAAGATGACGGTGAAAGAACAAATTTTATTTTATGGTGCTTTAAAAGGCATGAAGGAAGAAACCATTTTAAAAGAACTTGACTATTGGTTAAAAAAGTTTGAAATCGAAGATTATTTGAATCGCAAGATCAAAGAATTATCCAAGGGAAATCAACAAAAGGTTCAGTTTATTTCCGCCGTCATTCATCATCCGAAATTACTGATTTTAGATGAACCGTTCACAGGACTGGATCCCATCAATGTAAAATTACTAAAAGAAGCGATCTTCGAACTACAAAAACAAGGTTCTTCGATTATCTTCTCATCTCACCAGATGGAACACATTGAAGAGTTCTGTGAAAAACTAGTGATCTTAGTGAAGGGAAAGGTCATCTTAGAGGGGTATCTAGAGGATATCAAAAAAGATTATCCAAAGAAAAAGGTCGTCATCAAGGCGGATGATTTGAAAGAAGAAAAAATAACGAAAGTGAAAGGGGTTACGAAGATCGAAAAGAAAAAAGATGAGTATCTCATTTCGATCGACCGTATGGAAGTAGTGGATCCTCTCTTTCAAGCCGTCAAGAGCTTTTCTGTTAGGAAGTTTGACGTCCTAGAACCAACGTTAAATGAAATCTTTATTGAGAAAGTAGGTGCTTTAAATGACAAGTAAATTATGGTATTTGACAAAAGTCAGTTTAAAGAAAAAAATGGGAACGAAATGGTTTGTCATCGTTAATTTGTTACTAGCCATTGCCATTGTAGGAATTGTCAATATCGACTCCGTCATTCAAACATTTGGAGGAGATTTCAATCATCCTTTGGAACTTTATCTTTTGGATGAAACAAATGAGAGCAAAGAGATTTTTATTCAAAATATGAATGTGCTTACCAAAGAGGAAGAAGATGAAAAAATCGAAATCAAAGAAGTGGCAAAGTCTTTGGAAGAAGCAAAAAAAGATTTGGAAAAAGAAGATCAAGTTTTAGTTGTTTTAAAAGAAGATGAAACAAATTATCTAAAAGCAGAAGTCATTTCGAATCGTAAGATCAATAGTTTGAGTTACCAAAAAATTGTTACAGCGATTAACAATACCAAAGGAGCGTATGCTTTAGCCAAAAGTGATATCGATCCTAACGAGCTACAAAAGTTAGCTGCTCAGCCAGAGATCAAACGGATTGTACTTAAGGATGAAAAGAGTATCGATGAACAAATGGAAACGGTTATGAGTTCGGTTTTTCCAACCCTCATTTTACCATTCTTTATGTTAGCCATTCTTTTGGTTCAAATGATCGGAGCTGAAATCTGTGAGGAAAAGACAACGAGAAGCATGGAGATCATCATTTCGAATGTCAGTCCTAAAGTTCATTTCTTTTCCAAAATCTTGTCGAGCAATCTCTTCGTCTTAAGTCAAGGATTGTTATTGATCCTTTATGCAGGGCTTGGAATTTTACTGAGAGGAGAAGTTCCGGCAATGAGTGGCACTTCTTCGATGGGAGAACTAGTGGGTAGTTTGTGGCAGACGTTAGAGGCAAGTGGAATTACTTCGATGTTAAGTTATTTGATTCCTCTCGTCCTTATCTTGATTGTTTTGTCGTTCTTAGCTTATTCTCTAGTATCTGGAATTTTAGCTTCGATGACCGTCAATATGGAAGATTATCAACAAATTTTATCGCCTATCATGATGGTGACGATGGTTGGTTATTTCTTGGCAATCATGTCTGGGCTGTTTGATGGATCCCTTTTCATTCGTATCTTATCTTACGTTCCATTCTTATCCGCTTTGGTTTCCCCAGCACTCCTTTTGTTAGGGCAAATTGGAATTGGTGATGTCATCATTTCCATTGTTGTATTGGGACTATTCGATTTCCTTCTCATGAAGTATGGATTAAGAGTTTATAAAGAAGGAATCTTAAATTATTCGACCGATAA
>CARZYU010000020.1:13398-15132 GCA_949113215.1 uncultured Bacilli bacterium
TATGGAGTAAATTAAAAAAAGCAGTCAAAACAAAATAGAGAATAAGATAAAAAAAGAAGAAATAATATAGAAAGAAGGATTGTTCTATATTTTTCTTTGCAAAAAAAGAAAGTTCTGCTATAATACTGATAGACGCGAGGAGGGTAGAAAAATGGCAAAAGTAGGAAATCGCCAAAGAAAAACTTTGGTATGTACAGTTTGTAATGAAGAAAACTACCGTGTAGAAAAGAATGTAAAAAATACAACAGATCGTTTGGAAATCAATAAGTTTTGTCCAAAATGTGGAAAACACACGGTTCATAAAGAAAAGAAGTAGGTGTAATTTATGGTGAAAAATGTAAATCCATTTTTACCAAACCAAGGGATTTGGATGGAACCAATGAAACTTGATTCCAATAGATTATGTGCTACAGTTTCCATAAGTTCCAAAAGAAAAGTAAAAAACTTGGGATCGAATGCAAGTTCTGGATATTCGATTAGAAGACGAGGGGGAAAAGAAATTGACTAACTCAAATGATTTTAAAAATGGAATGACGATTAAAATTGATAATGATATTTTCTCTATTGTAGAAAGCCAACACGTAAAACCAGGAAAAGGTGCTGCGATTGTCAAAGCAAAGATGAAAAATTTACGTACTGGATCCATCATTGAAAAGACGTTCAATGCAGGTGTTAAAGTGGAAACGGCTCGTATTGAAAAGAAACCTATGCAGTTTTTATATGTTCAAGGTGATATTTATTATTTCATGGATATGAATACGTATGAACAAGTAGAGTTGAACAGTGCTTCGTTAGGAGACGATATTAAATTCTTAAAAGAAAATTTGGATGTTGAAATTACCTTCTACGAAGGAGAAATGTTAGGACTATCTCTACCAGATAAGATCGTTTTAGAAGTGACGCATACGGAGTCAGCAGTGAAAGGAAATACGAGTAACACGGCAATGAAGGATGCTACATTAGAAACAGGTCTTACGGTAAAAGTCCCATTGTTTGTCAACCAAGGAGAAAAAATCTTAGTTTCAACGAGCGATGGAAAGTACGTATCACGTGCATAATTTCGAAACTACTCATTCTAGGCATAAAATAGAAACTCTCTTCATACGGTGTAGTAGTGATAGGGAGGACAGAAATGATAAATAAACAAAGTCTGTGGTTTTTAACGCTATTTAGTTTGATACTAGTACTTACCGTTTACTATATCACCATGCCAAATGAAATGCTTTTGACGAACAATGGCAAATATAGTGAAACAAAAAAAGAAGAAAGTAAAAAAGAAAACAACGAGGATGAAACAAAAACAACGATTGAAGAAAGCGATATTTTGTCCGCAATGCGTGTTAACTTAGAAGAGGAACGAAATAATTTAGTGAAAGATCTCAAGGTTCAATTGACCGATGGAAAGACGACTTCGGAGGAAAAGAACAATGCCTATGAACAAATCAAGTTATTAGAAGAAGCAAAAGGCAAAGAGGAACAACTGGAGAAGAAAATCAAAAATAAATTTAAGTTAGACAGTTTCATTCGTGTCGATCAATCGCAAGTGACCGTCGTTATCGTCAGTAAGGAACACAACAAGTCCCTAGCGAACAACATCATGAGAGCCATTCAAGAAGAATATCAAGAAAAAATGTTCATTACCGTTAAATTTGAAAAGTAGGAACACTACTTTTTTTCTTTTGGGCAGATTCCCTCAACATTATGCCGAGGTATCATAGAATACTATGAGTAAAT
>CARZYU010000020.1:15142-16027 GCA_949113215.1 uncultured Bacilli bacterium
AGGGATGAATCATGAGTAAGGGAATACTTACCCCAAGGGAAAGAGAAGTATTCGAATTATTGATTTTAAATAAAACAACCAAAGAAATTGCATCGAAGCTTGGAATTAGTGAGAAAACAGTTCGTAATCATATCTCTAATGCCATGCAGAAACTTGGCGTGAAAGGTAGAGCCAGTGCTGTTGTCGAACTTTTAAAATTAAAAGAAATCTCTTTATAATCGTACTACTTTAGTACGATTTTTCATATAGTGAAGTGCTAAAACGAAAAGCGTTACGGAAAATGATGATAACTACTTTGACCGTTCTCATCTTAACGATCGTCTATTTGATTCCAACGGAAAAAGAGACAACATTAAATACCAATTTAGAAGTAGAGTTCATGACAGGACTTGGAACGAACACGATTTATCTCATCAATCCCGATGGGTATTTGGTAAAAACACCTATTTTGATCACAGAAACAAAAAAAGAAGAACAAGTTCGAAAAGTATTATCCACTTTGACGATTTCTAAGAATAGTACGACGCCAACTGGTTTGGAGGCCATCATCCCAGAAAAGACAAAGGTAAATGACATTGTGTTTGAGGAAGGGATCATCAATATCGATTTTTCCAAGCAAATATTAAATGTGGAAGATGATTTAGAAGAGCGAATGATCGAAAGTATCGTTCAAAGTATTGTAGGGTTAGGAGAAGTCAAAGGAGTAAAAATGACGATTGAGAAGGAACCCTTAACTACTTTGCCACGAAGCAAAAAGAAACTTCCTGAGCTTTTAACGAAAGAATTCGGAATCAATAAGGAATATCAGTTGCAAAATCGAAAAGATATCAATAAAGTAGTCGTGTACTATAACTCCATTGCTGACGACAATTACTATTATGTACC
>CARZYU010000021.1:0-1348 GCA_949113215.1 uncultured Bacilli bacterium
AGAGTTAAATTTAAAAGAGATCGAGTGGAAGAACCACACGCATGGAAAAGAGTTAGAACTTCATCACTGCCAGTTGTCTTCTACGAATTACTTTTATGGATTTGATTCTGTCTTGATGGAAGATTGTTCTGTTTCTTCCTTAGGACGTAATTCGTTAGGGATTTTTGCGGATGATATTGTCTTGACGAAATGCAATATCGAAGAGTCTTCTTCTGGAACCTATGTCAGTTTACTGGGACAAACGATTCATTTAGCAAATAGTAACCTACAAGGATCAGATCTTCATATTCGAGCAGATCAAGTTTTACTTGCTAATCACACGAATTTAGGACAGCAGAGTGCAAGGCTTCATACTCCGATGTTATGCCTTTCAAATAGCTCTCTTTCGGTAGGGTTATTGGAATGGGATGTCAAGGAAGTAGGAAAACCACTAGAAAAGGGCAACATATCAGCTTATGAAGTACAATATCAAGGTGTTCCACTGATCTGTGAAGATGAAAATAGTTTCGAATACTTTGTGAATCTCAGGTCAGATGCTTATCAAAAAATGTTAGGAAAAGGTAAATAATATGGGAAGAATGATTGTAAATTATGGATCACAAAAAAGGGAAGTTTATTCTTCAACATACTTGAAGTGGCAAATTAAGAATCATAAGGAAACGCCAAGTTATCAAGCTATCATTCAACGGTTTCTCGATGATGAGAGGGTGACTTCCATCGAAGTGGAACATTTGGCCTTTTTAAATTTAAAATTAAGGGAAGATGTTTCTCGTTGTCCAAACAAGGAATTGACTTTTACTGGTTGTCGTTTTCTAGGTGATCTTACCTTAGAAGATATTCATGATCTTTCTTTTGATCGTTGTGATATCGGATGTGTGGATAGTGATATTGATCTTTCATCTGATCGAATGACGATGCAAGATAGTACGATTTCTTTTGCTGACTGTACTTTCACAGCCAATAACTCACTTGCTTTCCTTCATAGTGAAACAAGAGATTTTTGTACGGATTTAAACTTAGAAACTCCTAAACTTTATTTCGATGATAGTGAAATTGATGTATATGAGTTGACGTGGAAGGTAAAAGAAGTTTGTGGGTCGGTCAAAGAAGGAAAGCTTAAGGCTCGGAATGTGAACTATTTTGAAATTCCGCTTGATAACTATCATACCTCTGGTTATGAAGCTTGGATTGGACCTATGAATCAGAGTCAAACTTTGCCGCAATTGAGTTCTTATTATCAATTGATGGGAATTGCAAAGTTTTTAGAAAACAAAGGATACCAATTGATTTCCCAGATTCAGGAAGCGGAAGTAGGCAAACAATATCAAGAACATTTACAGGGAACGGA
>CARZYU010000021.1:1358-5197 GCA_949113215.1 uncultured Bacilli bacterium
CCAATTTAAAAGAGGTATTTTCTGTACTGGATCAGCCTTATTCCATGCCTTATAAGAAAGACTTGGAAAAAGAAACCATCCCGCAATTGGTAAAAAGATTGAAAAGAGAAAACTAAAAAGTTTTCTCTTTTTCTTGCCCTTATTTGAAATGTATTGTTATAATGACAATAGAGGGGAGTTTGGAGGAACTGATGGAAGTATTATTAACCAAAGAAAAATATGGAAATGAGGAATTTCAGGAAATTCTTGACCGTATTGCCGAGGAACAAGAGGATGTGACGTTGTCTTTTGACAACCCAAGTGGAAAAGTAACCTTAACAGGAGTGAACTTTAGTAGCCGTGCATTGCATGGCAGAACCATTTGTCTTCGATCAAGTCGAGTATCAGGAATGGACCTTCGTCTTATGGAAAACTCTTTCAATGCCGATTTTAGGTTGGAAGGATTTCATTGGACGGAGTTATTCGATTGCAAAAATACGACTAATTTTTTGCCTAAAGTGGATTTACAAGATTGTGATTCTGTTTTTATTCATGGAGAAAAAGAAAATCATTTAAAGTTTCATCATCTAAAAATAGCAGGTGGAAGTCTGTTTCAACAGAGCACATCCATTTATAGTAGAGGAATTGTATTGCTAAAATTGCGTGATGAATTAAGATTGACAAAAGAGGCAACGATTGAGACGGATGATCATTTTTGTTTGGATACCTACCAAGTAACGTTACAAGATTATGCAAGAATCAAGGGAATGAATTTGTATTTACAATTCCGGAAGCATATTTCGACCTTTACCGAAGAGGGACATTTTCATGGATGCCGTATTGAATGGAGAACTCCTACCGATCCTGAGGATGTTAGAGTATTTGATTCTGTTGAGACAGCGGGAAATTATCCAAAGGGAGACTATACGAGATATTCTTATATGAAGACAAAAACAAGAAGTTAAGATACTTCTTGTTTTTTGATACGATAAAAGTTGATGCTAGGACGATTTCCTAGTCTCAGTGGAATTCCATCGGTTCCAAGTCCTCCTGAGACATAGAGAGATGTTTCTTCCAGTTGATAAACACGATTTGGATATTTTTTTGCACCCTTTGGTAAGATGATCGCTCCAAGATAAGGAAGATCGATTTGACCGTTTTTGGAGTGTCCCGCTAACACTATATCACTAGAATATCCTTTTAGAGAATCGAATGTATCTGGTTCGTGAAGTAAGGTGATTGTAAAGAGGCCTTTTGGATTGTTTTCTTCCTTGGTATAACGGAAGGCGTCTTCTATTTTTAAGTTATTTTGATTGAGACCAATCAAGAGAATGGGTTGATATCCTTTGTAATAAATGAGATCGTAGTTGTTATCAAGTAAGGTAAAATGGCTACTCGTAAGGATGGTGGATACTTGTTCATTGTTATCTTTTTCGCCTCGGATGGCATACTTTCCAACGTTTGAATCAATACGCTCTAAAAGTTCTATGAATCTTTTTTGGTCCTTTTCGCTGAGCTTTTTTTGTTTACTTAACAGATCACCTGTGAAAACGACCAAGTCGGGATCTCGTAAATTGATTTCTTGAACGAGTTGGTTCATATCCTCCAAAGAAAACGTTGAACCTAGTTCTAAGTCACTGAAGTGAATGATTTTGAATCCATCGAAGTTTTCTTCAATCTTTGACGTCTTGATTTGATATTCTCTGACGTCAATTCCTGATGTTGCCATGTATCTCATATAGATGAAGAGAAGGGCAAAGGTGAGGAAGAAAAAGAGACCAACACGAAAGAGAGCGGAAGCATGTTCTTTCGTTTTTTCTTTTTGGACTTCTTTTTGTTTCTTCTTATTCTTTTCTTCTCGTGTCACGATTTTCACCTAAGTATAATATAGCATATCCTATTCCAAAAAAAAAGTAAGACTTGCTTACTTTAGGTAGAGTTGAACAATAGAGAAAAGGGTTAAGATGGTATTGTGAAACATATGCATTGACATGGAAGTAAATACGGAATCGGTTTCCGAATAACTTCTCGCAAAGAAGAAACCAAGGGCACCATAAGAGATGATGTAAAGATAGTCGAATGGGCTTGTTGCAGAACTTATCACGTGTAAAGCTCCAAAGACAAGTCCTGAAACAATGGCGAAGATCCATTTATTTGGAATCAGATCATGAAATGTTTTACGGAAGGTAATCTCTTCAATGAATGGGGCGATGATTCCTGCTGTAATCAACATGAACCAAGGCGCTGCTTGAATGAGTGTTTGGACAGCAGCTTCGTTATTGGCTTGTTTCACAGGAGAAAATAGGATGATCAGTAAATTAGTGACAAACATCATTCCCAGTCCTAAAAACCAATATTTGAAACCTTTATCTAAGTTTGGCATCAAACGAGTTCGAAAGAGGTTCCACTCTTTCTTTAAATCTTTGAAATAAATTAAGATCAATAGTAGCATCAAAATGACATCGCTGAATAAAGTTAATAAGGTAGCTGTTGTTCCTGTCATCTTAGTAATGTGAAATAATTTAATCGGAATCCATTGAAGATAACTCGATGAGAAAAATAGAGTAATAACCAAAAGTAACTTTAAACCAGCTATTAAATATGGTTTGTATTTCATATTATCACATCCTTTTTCAAATCATATCATACTTGTTGTCAAAAACAAATAGCTGTGTTATAATCTTGCTTGAAAGGAGTGGGAAGAAATAAGCCCACTCTTTCTACTTGAAAGGGGAAGTACTTATGAAAGAGACGGTTGCCAAATTGGTCGATGAGAAGATTTCTTCACTTGGAATGCATGTCGATGATGCTTTTATCCGTCAAGATGGAAGTGTTAAGAACTTTAACATTGTTTTAGATAGTGAAGAGATCATCGATTTAAATAAAATTGTCGAAGCAAGTAATATCATCAATCCGATTATGGATGAAGCAAATTTGGTCGATGGAGAGTATGTCTTAGACATTTACTCGAAGGAGAAGGGAGAGTAGTATATGCAAGGAAAAGAATTTTTAAAAGCGGTCGATAACATCGTCAAAGAGAAAGGAATCGATGAGGCGGTCGTATATGAAGCTATGGAAGCAGCATTAGCTTCTGCTTATAAAAAGAACTTTGGAAGTAAGACGAACGTCAAAGTTACGATCGATAAAACAACAGGAGACATTAAAGTGTATTCCTATTTGACGGATGCTGATGACGATTATTTTCAAAGATAAGAAGATCTTTCTTTGATGGAAGAGGATGGGGAAGAAGGAGAGGCAAAAGAAGATACTTATGTTGATCCTGATACCGTCATTTTACTAAGTGATGCAAGAAAGATGGATAAGAGCAAAAATGTGGGAGATACCATCGATACCGAAGTGACACCAAAGGACTTTGGACGTGTTGCAGCCTCAACTGCCAAACAAGTCGTTGTTCAAAAAATAAGAGAAGCAGAACGCAATAGTATCATGGGGGAGTTTGGAGACAAACAAGATGAAATGTTAATTGGAACCGTTGCTTTGGAAGATACGGATAATTACTTCATCGATCTCGGTCGAGTCAATGGAATCTTACCAAAGAAGGAATTGATTCCTGGTGAAAAAATTGAAATGGGTAGTCAGATCAAAGTTTATGTTACCAAAGTGGATAACAATGGAAAGAGTCTTTTGATCCTTTTGAGTAGAGCCCACTATGGATTTGTAAAACGTCTTTTCGAGTTGGAAATCCCAGAACTTGCTGATGGTACGGTTTTACTTTACAGTGTAGCAAGAGAAGCTGGGGCTAGAAGTAAGGTAGCAGTTTATTCCGAAAATTCGAGAGTCGATCCTATTGGAGCATGTATTGGAGAAAAGGGAAGTCGTATTGCTAACATCATGAAGGA
>CARZYU010000021.1:5207-15207 GCA_949113215.1 uncultured Bacilli bacterium
GGGGGAGAAAAGATCGATATCATTCGTTACGATGAAGATCCAGCTGTTTTCATTGAGAATGCTCTAAGTCCTGCGAAAAATTTAAAAGTAGCGATTACTGATCCGAAAAAACAAGAAGCAATGGTCGTAGCAGATCAAGATAATTTCTCTTTAGCAATTGGAAAAAAAGGACAAAATGCCAAACTTGCTAGTCGTCTTACGCATTATAAAATTGATATTAAGAACTATGAACAAGCAAGTGAACTGGGAATTAATTTCAGGGAAGATTAGGTGAAGTATCATGAAACCTAGAAAAATCCCCATGCGAACTTGTGTAGTAACAAGAGAACAATATCCGAAAAATGAATTACTTCGCATTGTGAGACAAGATGGGCATGTTTTGGTGGATCCAACAGGCAAACAAAATGGCAAAGGTGCTTATCTTAAGAAAGATCTCGAAGTGGTTTCTTTGGCAAAGCAAAAGAAAACATTGGAGCGGGCTTTGGAATGTCCTATTGAAGATAGTGTGTACGAAGAAATCATCGCGATCATTCAAAAAGAAATAGAAAGAAAATAAGAATAAAGGTGAGTTTTATCGAATCAATCAAATAAGAAAAGTGAGGTGGGTAACATGATGAGTATTTTCGAATATTCGAAAGATGTTAACAAAACATTAGAGGAAGTGATGGCACTTTGTGATAAATTGCAAATTGCTTATACCGATCAAGATAGTATGTTGTCCGATGATGACATTACGTTACTGGATAACGAAATTCGCTTGAGTGAAGAAGAGAAAGAGGAAACGGTTGATACCTTTGATGAAGAACTTGAGGAAAAAGTAGAGAAGATTGTAACGGAATCCAACTTGGAAAACGATCGCCCTGTCAAAAAGAATAAAGCCAAAAAACAACCAAATACCCAAGAGAAAAAGAAGGCATTTGAAGAAGAAAAAAAGGCGATGTATAAGCATCGTGAAAAGTTACAAAGTAATGAACAAACCGTCGATGAAAATGTCATTATTTATAAAGAAGGTATGAGTGTAGCGGATGTTGCAAGTCTTCTTTCGGTTCCAACAACAGAGATTCTTAAAAAATTGATGGCTCTTGGTGTGATGGCTTCTTTAAATCAATCCTTGAGTTTTGAAGTAGTGGAACTTTTAGTGGTCGATTACAACAAGGAATTAAAAAGGGAAGGAACTCAAGATATTGCAGATTTTGAGAATTTTGAAATTACAGAGAAAGACGAAGATTTAACCGTAAGGCCTCCAGTTGTTACGATTATGGGTCATGTTGATCATGGAAAAACGTCCCTTTTGGATTACATTCGAAAGGCTCATGTGGTAAGTGGAGAAGCTGGAGGAATCAAGTGCATTATAATGACCGTCTGATTACGTTTATCGATACACCAGGACACGAGGCTTTTACGGAAATGAGAGCCCGTGGAGCTAGCGTTACGGATATCGTCATCATCATTGTGGCAGCCGATGATGGTGTCATGCCCCAAACCAAGGAAGCAATTGATCATGCCAAAGCAGCAGGGGTACCTATTTTAGTTGCGATCAATAAGATGGATAAACCTGATGCGAATCCTGATCGAGTTTTGACGGAATTAGTGGAAAATGGTTTGACTCCCGAGGAGTGGGGAGGAGACATCATTGTCAGTAAAATTTCGGCCGCTACAGGAATGGGTGTCGATGAACTTTTGGAAAACATTTTACTAGTTTCCGATATGCAGGAACTAAAAGCAAATCCAGCTCGTTATGCGACAGGAGCCGTTTTGGAAGCAAGAATGGATAAGCAGGTGGGAACCGTTGCTACATTATTAATTCAAAATGGTACGCTTCGTCTGGGAGATCCCATCGTAGTAGGATGTGCTTATGGAAAAGTAAGAACGTTAAAGAACGATCAAGGACAAGATATTGTAGAGGCTCTTCCTAGTACACCAGTCGAAGTGACAGGATTATCTGAAACACCAAGTGCTGGTGATAAATTTATGGCATTTGAAACCGAAAAGCAAGCCAAACAAATTGCCGAAGAACGAAGGATTCGCAACAAAGCCCAAGATACTAACAAATCAGGTATGACCTTAGAAGACTTGTTTGGACAAATCCACGAGGGATTAAAAGAGATCAATGTTGTCTTAAAATGCGATGTCAATGGAAGTGCGGAAGCTGTTAAGAACTCGTTGGAAAAAATCGACGTGGAAGGGGTTAAGATCAATGTCATTCGTAGCGGAGTAGGAACGATTAGTGAGAGTGATATCGTTTTAGCATCTGCTTCTCATGCGATCGTGATTGGTTTTAACGTACGTCCTAGTTCCAAGACGGTAGAAGCTGCCAAACAAGCAGGTGTCGATATTCGTCTTTATGATATCATTTACAAGGTCGTAGAAGACATGGAAGCTGCCATGAAGGGAATGTTGGAACCGATCTACGAAGAAAAAGTCTTGGGCGAAGCCGAAATTCGTCAATTGTTCCACTTTTCGAAAGTGGGAACCATCGCTGGTTGTCATGTTACCAGTGGAACGATTAAGAGCAATGGAAATGCTCGCATCGTACGTGATGGAGTCGTAGTCTATAATGGAAAACTAAAATCGTTACAACGTGAAAAAGATCAAGTTAAAGAAGTGAAAAAAGATATGGATTGTGGACTTACATTAGAAAATTTTCAAGATTACAAAGAAAAAGATATCGTCGAAGTTTATGAATTGATTGAGATCAAACGATAAAAGCCTATGTGGCTTTTTGCTTTTGATAATTTACAAACTTTTGACAAAGAATAAGGATGAGGTTAGAGAAAACAAAAAAGAAAAGAGACATCATAAAAATGAGGGATAGAAAATGAAAAGGAAAGTAAAAATAGTAATCATGATCATAGGGATACTCCTATGTTTACCAAAAAAGGTGGAAGCAACACCTGCTAATTCAGCATTTAAAGATGATAATTTTTATCAGTGTATTATAGAATCGCTCGGTATCGGTAATGGAGCAACGATTGATACCAATTTAACCGATGAACAATTGGCTAGTATCGAAAGTTTAAATTGTAATGATCGTGAAATTCAGGATGTATCTGGATTAGAAAAACTAACCAATGTAACAGGCATTTCTTTATCCAATAATAATATTTCTAGTATTGATTTAACACATAATCCAAAACTAAAAGAAGTGAGGCTTCACGATAATCAATTAACTTCGATTGATGTAACTCATAATTTAGAATTGGAAGGATTAGACCTGGAACGAAATCAAATAGAAGAAATAGATATTACTAAAAATATCAATTTAACGGGGATTAGTATTAGAGATAACAAAGTAAAACAAATTGATTTAAGCAAAAATACTAAATTAAAATCTTTGACTTTGGATGGAAATCGAAATTTACAATTTGATCTTAGTCATAATCTCGAATTACAAGATCTTGATGTAAGTAATATTTTTATGACAGAACTAGATATTAGTCATAATCCGAATTTAGAAACTTTTTCTTGCGTCAATTCTTTTGTTACAACGATTGATTTTACTCACAATCCTAAATTACGATGGGTAGACATGAGGGGTGGGCTTTTAACAAAAATAGATCTTAGTCATAATCCTGAACTTGTTTATCTTCAAATAGGAAATCAAGAACTCAAAGAACTAGACGTTAGTCATAATCCAAACTTATATTCCCTCGGAATCGATCGAAATAAATTTACTTATATCGATTTGAGCAAGAATCCTAATTTAAAATCTTTAACTATTAATCACAATCATTTTTTATCATTGGATATGAAATCACTTAATAATTTAGAAACTTTTCACTTTTTAGAGCAAACAAGAACCTTAGAAGTCTATCACAAGGGAGGAAAGCTTGTCCTGCCTCTTAGATATTATGATGAAAATTTAGATCCTTCCAAGGTAGAGCTTATTTCTCAAAAGGGAATTAGTTACGATTCCAAAACAGGTTTGATTACATTTGATGCCTTCGTAGATCAAGTACAATATACTTATCACAGTAGTGAAAAATATTCTTTTCCAGTTGTTTTGACTTTGAAAGATAATGGAAAGGAATATTTAGAAGAGATGGAACCTCCAAAATTAGATGACACTAAGACAGATATCGTTGAGGTGCCAGATACGAAAATGAATCAGGATGTGATTCTTATATTGATTGCGATATTTATCTTATTGATTGGAACGGGTATTTTCTATATTCAATTAGGAAGACAAAAGGGTCGTTCTAAGAAGCAAGGATAACGCCTTTTTTGAAAGTGTAAGAGTATGTTATAATTGATTTGGGTGAAAAGGATGGAAAACATTAAATTAAAGCGTTATAATAGTTTGTTTGAAAAAGAGATCAGTTCGATTTTACAGAATGAAGTCAAGGATGAAGAGATTCGTTTTGTGACGGTTACTGGTTGTGATATTACCAATGACTTAAGTTTCTGTAAAGTATATGTGACAGTACTTGAGAAAGAAAAAAAAGAGACCACGATGGAGGCTTTAAAAGGGGCTGCATCTTTCATCAGAGAACAATTGAGCAAGCGAATTGAAATTCGGCATACTCCAGAACTTCGCTTTCTCTACGATGATTCCATTGCCAATGGGGAACGAATTGAGTCGATCATTAAAGAAATGAACGAAAAGGATATGTAATTTCCTTTTCATTTTTTCTTTGTAGATGGAAAAAATAAATCTGGAGGGGAACCGTTTTAGAAAGTAAGAAGAAAAGGAGAAGAATGGGAAATTTATCTTTACTTCTCGCTTGCTTCCTTTCGAAAAGATTCTATAATAAAAGTAGGTGAAGAAAATGGATGGATTAATCGTTGTGAATAAAGAAGAAGGAATGAGTTCTTTCCAAATGGTGAGACAAGTAGGAAAACTATTTGGGACTAAGAAAGTAGGCCATTTAGGGACGTTAGATCCACTTGCGACAGGAGTATTAGTTGTAGCGATAGGGAAAGGTACCAAGGTAATTGAATATTTGGACAAAAGTGAGAAAGAATATTTGGCAACGGTGAAAATGGGGATAGAAACCGATACCTTGGATATTACAGGTCATATTTTGAAAGAGAGTTCCTTTCTTCCTCCATCCAAAGATGGGCTGGGGCAAGTTCTTTCGAAGTTTGTGGGTACTTATCTTCAGGAAGTTCCTCTTTACTCGGCTGTACATGTAAAAGGAAAGAGACTTTATCAATATGCAAGAGACAACAAAGAAGTCCTTCTTCCGAAACGAGAAGTGAGCGTCAATGATCTAACATTGGTTGCTTATGAAGAAGGAACTTTTACGTTTCAATGTAGTGTCAGCAAAGGAACGTACATCAGAAGTTTGATTCGGGATATTGGTAGGGAATTAGATATTCCTTGTACGATGAAAGCGTTAAAGCGACTTCGTCAAGGAACGTTTTGTTTGGAGGATGCTTCTACTTTGGAAGAACTGAAACAGGGAAAGTATCGTCTTGTTTCGATTGCGGAAGCGTTAAGTGATATTCCAAGAGTTCAAGTAGAAGATTCTTTGGTTTTAAAAATCAAGAATGGTTGCAAATTACCGAAGTGTTTTGATGGAAAGAAGGCACTTTTATTGGATTCTGGGGGCAACAGTCTGGCAATCTATCAGGAAGACCCTAACAATCCTTCTTGGATGAGGGTTTTCAAAATGCTTTAGAAGGAGATTTCCTTCTTTTTGTTTGTCACTTCGCCCATTGTCATCTCATATAATTATGGTATAATATCATTAGGATGTGAGAAGCATGAGAGTAGTCATATCAGCAGGAGGAACCGGGGGACACATTTATCCTGCCCTTGCTATCTTAAATAAGATCAAAGAGATGGAACCGAATAGTGAATTTTTATACATTGGAACGACAGATCGTATGGAAGCAACGATTGTTCCAAATAAAAACATTCCCTATGTTGGAATTAAGATGAAAGGAATGGATCGAAAACATCCCTGGAAAAATGTTGAAGTTTTTTCATGTTTTCAAAAAGCTATTCGTACGGCTCGAAAAGAAATTCGTTCGTTTCGCCCTGATGTGGTTTTAGGGATAGGTGGTTACATTACAGCACCAGTTGTGTATGCAGGTTTTAAAGAACATATTCCGACTTTTATCCATGAACAAAATTCTATCCCAGGTTTATCCAATCGTTTTCTATCGCGATATGCTACGAAAATTGGAGTGTCTTTTGAAGAGACCATTTCCAAGTTTCCAAAAGGGAAAGCCGTCTTTACAGGAAATCCTCGAAGTGAAGAAGTATCTCGTGTTCAGGCTGTTGATAAGAAGACGCTGGGATTATCTCCTTCCAAAAAGTTGGTTGTCATTGTGATGGGTTCTCTTGGATCTACGACGATTACAGAACGGTTGATGGAAATGATTCCCTCTTTTGCTAAGTGTTCTTATGAAGTGTTGATTGTAACGGGAAAAAATTATTTTGATCATTATCAACAAGTAAAGGTTCCAACGAATGTCAAAGTGGTTCCTTATCTTGATAACATGTTGGAAGTGCTCAAGAAAACAGATTTGGTTGTATCAAGAGCGGGTGCTTCGACCATTGCCGAAATTACAGCCCTTGGAGTACCATCGATTTTGGTGCCATCGCCATATGTAACACATAATCATCAAATGAAGAATGCCCTTTCTTTGAAGGAACAAGGAGCATGTTTGATTTTGGAAGAAAATTTATTTACGAAAGAACAATTGCTTCCGATGATTGATTCTGTCTTTGCGAATGAAGAAGATTATCAGAAGATGAAAGAGAATACGAAGAAAATGGGAATTTGTGATAGCACGACTAGGGTTTATCGTGTCATAAAAAAAATGACAAAAGGAGAAGCAGCATGAAGGAAGTACTAAAGGAAATCGAACAGAAGGAATGGGGAAAATTAATTCGCAATCCTTCGATGAAACAATATACGACGTATCGTGTTGGTGGAGTCGCTAGAGCTATCTTTTTTCCAAAAGATGTCGATTCTCTCATTCTTGCACTGAGGCTTTTTAAGAGTAAGCAAGTACGTTATAAACTATTAGGCAAGGGAAGCAATCTTCTCTTTAGTGATCAACCATACGATGGTATATTGATCAAATTGGATGCGATGGATGAGGTAAAAATCGAAGGGACGAAGATCACCGTTGGAGCAGGGTATTCTCTTTCGAAACTAGCTTATCAAACCGCTAAAAAGGGTTTGACTGGGCTTGAGTTTGCCTGTGGTATTCCAGGAAGCATCGGTGGAGCACTTTTCATGAATGCAGGGGCTTATAAAAGTGATATGGGTTACGTTGTTCAAAGCGTGAAAGTCTTGACGCCTGATTTTCGTATTATCAATATGGTGAACCGGGAGTGTGAGTTCCATTACCGAACTTCTTTTTTCAGGAAGCATCCCGATTACATTTGTTTGGAAGCAGTTCTCAAGTTGAAAAAAGGCAAAAAAGAAGCCATTGAAGCGGTGAACAAAGATCGCAAACAACGAAGGCAGGAAACACAACCGTTGGAATATCCTTCGGCAGGAAGTGTCTTTCGTAATCCGGAAGGGATGTTTGCCGGAAAACTCATCGAAGATTTGGGACTGAAAGGGCTCACCAAAGGAGAGGCTCAAATTAGTAGAAAGCATGCAAATTTTATTATCAATTTGGGAAATGCCAAGGCAGAAGACATTAAATCTTTGATTGAATTTGTCAAAGATACTGTCAAAGAGTGTTATGGTATCGAACTTCAGGAGGAACAAGAATACGTAAATTGGGAGTAAGATATGGCCAAAAAGATGAAGAAAAAACGAAAATTGAAGCTGATTCCAGCCTTTCTTTTCTTGGTTGTAATTACAATCATCTATTTTGCTGTGTCCATTTATTTAAAGATCGATATTCAAAATATTGTGGTAAAAAATCAAACCTATTTAAAAGAACAAGATATTTTGGAAATGGCAGGTCTTGAGGATTACCCCAGTTTTTATTTTACGACGACTTCTTCCATCAAGAGACGTTTGAAGGCTAGTCCCTTTTTGAAGAATGTGGAAGTGAAAAAAGAATTTTTTCATAAGGTGATCATCGAGGTAGAGGAATATCGCATTTTATATCGTGAAGGGGAGTCTCAAAAGTTAGTGTTAGAAAATGGGGAAAAACTTGATGAAGGAGAGACAATGATAGGGGTTCCCACCCTCGTGAATTACGTTCCTGATGAGAAGGAAAAAAGCTTGCAAAAGGGAATGAAAAAAGTGAAAGATAATATTGCATCGACGATTTCGGAAATAGAGTACGTTCCGAATGAATACGATAAAGATCGTTTCTTATTGTTTATGGATGATGGGAATAGTGTCTATTTGACTTTGACCAAATTTGAAATGATCAATTATTACCATGAAGTTCTTCCACAATTGGAAGGTAAAAAAGGAATTTTATATTTGGATTCTGGAAACCATTTTAAGATTATGGAGTAATCGAGTGCAGGGGATTTCCTTTCGAAATAACGTCTTGCGAGACGTTTTTTTTTATAGTATAATCGATGTATAAAATAGAAAGAGATGAGGAAGGTCATGAAAAAGATTTATGCGGCGATCGATTTTGGATCCAATCGAATCAAAGTAGTACTCTGTGAAGTGATCCATCATAAATTTCATGTCTTGGCTTGTGCTTCGGTTCCTTCTCTTGGAATTCAAAGAGGTAAAATCGTCGATCTGACGATGGCATCGAAGTCTCTTAGTTTAGCTCTTCAAGAAATTGAACAATCTTCTTCATTTCATATTACAAAAGCATTGGTGAGTGTTTCCTTGGAAGGAGCAATCACAAAAGTATATGAGGGAACAACGGAACTTTTAGAACCCGTTAAGGGAGAAGATATCGTTTCCGCTTTACAAGATGCAGTTTTAGGAAAAATCAATGGTATGGAAGAGATTGTGACCAATATTCCCGTACTTTATAAGATCGATGAACAAGATAAAATTACTAATCCAAAGGGAAGAGCTGGAAGACATTTGTCGGTCAAAACGGCAGTAACGACCATTCCTAAGGAGAATATGAAAGCCATCTACGAAGTGATGCGAAAAGTGGGAGTGGAAGTTTCCGATGTGGCGTTTGATATCGATGGCGATTATTGCGAAGGAAAAAACAGATCGTTTGATTCGGAAATAGGTGCAGTTGTCAACATCGGTTCCGATAAGACGACAGTTGCGATTTATAACAAAGGAATTCGTATCAAACATTTTGTTTTTCCTCTTGGAAGTTCTCATGTGGATAAAGATATCGCTACGATCTATCGATTGGATCTGGGAGAGGCGAAACATTTAAAAGAAAATTTTGCAGTTGCTTCGAGTGGTTATGCGAATCCTTCGGAAATTGTTTCGAGTGAAACGGTCGAAAAAGAAGCAATAACCATTCATCAAGATGAAATTTCTCAAGTGGTAGAAGCACGCCTGAAGCAAATCTTAAAACTTTCCAAAAAGAATATAAATCTCTTAACAAATCGGGAAATCCGTTATATAATTGTTACAGGTGGAATAAGCGAGATGACAGGATTTGCTTATTTGGTGGAAGAAGTTCTTGGAAAAGAAGCGCTTTGTCTATCAATGACAACCATGGGGGTAAGGCATAATCAGTATTCAAGTGTTCTAGGAATGCTTCGTTACTTCGATCATAAATTAAGTGTTCGCGATATTGAATATAGTATGTTTCCAGAGAATGTTTTGGAAACTTCGACCAAACCGAGTTTGACGGAGGATAGTGTTTTAGAGGCAACATTTCGTCGAATTGTCGGACGACAAGGAGGATAAATATGATAAATGGATTAGAGATGGATCAGTTAGCAAAGATTAAAGTAGTCGGACTTGGTGGAGGCGGAGGAAATGCTGTCAACCGCATGGTAGAGTCTGGTGTGAAAGGTGTAGAATTTATTGTTGCGAATACGGATTTGCAAGTGTTGAATACATCGAAAGCCGATGTAAAAATTCAATTGGGTGCGTCTCTTACTGATGGGTTAGGAGCAGGAGCAAAACCCGAAATTGGAAAAGAAGCTGCTTTGGAAAGCAAGAAAGAATTAGAAGATGTTTTAGCGGGT
>CARZYU010000022.1:0-729 GCA_949113215.1 uncultured Bacilli bacterium
TGATGATAATGTTTTTATCCTTTTATTTATGTTTTGGAAAAAGACGAAATGAAATGCTAAAAAGTGGAAACGACAGTAGAAAAGTTTTACAATATTATAATAAAGAGTTTCTAGATAAAAGTATGTATGTATTTTTATCTTTAGCATTGATTTCTTATAGTTTATGGTGTGTGGACCCCATTATTTTAGATAGAATAGGTAATAACTTGTTGATTTGGTCTGTCCCGCTTGTTGTCATCATTTTTTTACGTTACAGTCTCAATGTGGAAGGAAATTCTCATGGAGATCCTATCGATGTGGTAACCAAAGATAGAGAATTATTATTATTTGTTGCAAGTTATATTGTTTATATGTTTTTAGTTATTTATGTATTATAGGAGTGGAAATATGAAAAATAAAGAAGTTAACAAAAAAATAGAGTGGAATTTAATTGCGTCGTTATTAATAACTTTTGTAGCAGCAACACTTTCCATCACTGCAATTATGTTTATTGCTGGAAGTTCTATCCATACTTGGATGTTGCCATTAGGATTTCTGTTAGCAGTAGCTATCGTCTATGGTTTATTTCATAAAAAATATGATAGTAAAACATTTTTTCTTCATGTTGGTATTACGGGAATTCTTTTTCTTATTTTAACGGGCCTTGCTATGGTTTTCTATGATATATCCTGGGATGGAAATACTTATCATAAACAAATGATAGGATTGATGAAGAATGGAATGAATCCT
>CARZYU010000022.1:739-7421 GCA_949113215.1 uncultured Bacilli bacterium
ATTTGGGCTCAACATTATGCTAACGCCACTGAAATTTGGTCTGCCGTAGTTTATTCTGCATTTGGAAACATTGAAGCAGGCAAAGTAATTCATGTTATTTTAGCGCTTGCATTATATATCTATGTTTACGATTATTTGAAGAAAAAAACAAATAAAAAATTAATTTCTTGCTTATTTTCTATTACATTAGCTTTCAACCCAATTGTTTTGAATCAATTTACGACATACTATATTGATAGTGTTGTAACTAGCTCATTATTTTTAATGCTTTTTTCTATTTTGAAAATAATCGATAGTGAATATAATTTTAAGGATACAGAAACCTATTTACTTTTTGCTACAAGCGTTGTTATTTGTGTTAATGCCAAATTTACTGCACTTTTAATTTGTGGTATGTTTGTTGGATTGTTAGGTATATTTATTTTCATTCAAAATCTTTTGAAAAAGAACTATATGTATTTGCGAAAATTAATAGGTTTTGTTGTAATTACTTTCATTTTCGCAGTAGGTATTGTAGGTTCTTCTAGTTATGTAAAGAATTATTTCAATAATGGAAATCCGTTCTATCCATTAATGGGAGAAGGGGCGGTCGATATTGAAACCGGAAATGAACCAGAACTATTTAAAAAGTATAATCATTTTGAAAAATTTGTGTATGCAACATTTTCGAAAACTTATACTTGGTATGATAAGGATCCAGAGTTGAAGCTGCCATTTACAGTAAGTGCATCGGAATTAGATAGTATTCAATATCCAGATATTCGTATTGGTGGGTTAGGTGTTTGGTATAGTGCATTGCTTATCTTATCTCTTCCTATCATTGTGTTTGGATTAATTGATTTGATACGTAAAAAATCAAAATGGGCTACGGTTTTAATACTTATTTTAATTGGAATTATTGCTCCAATTCCTATTTTGCCTGTCGTTTGGCAAGCGAGGTATTATCCACAAATTTATTTAATTCCATTTATTGCCATGCTTATATTGATGTTTTATAAAGGAAAAATCAGTAAAGGATATAATTATATCTTAGCCATAGTCGCAGTCGGTAATTGCTTGTTTTTGCTACCACAAGCTGTTAATAAGTGGAATAATTCAGTTCAAGTAAATCGGCAATTAGTAGAGTTGGCAGAAAAATCTTTAACAGAAGATGTAGTGATTTCTCAAGATAACTTTACTTTTTATGGAGCTTATTATAACTATTTGGATAGGGGAATTCGTTATGAATATAGTAAAGAAATTTTAGAAGACGGAATTCCAATGTATTATGGAGCAAAATATAAAATAGTAGAGGAGTAAGGAAGTATGAAAATTTTATTTGTATTAAATTATTATCATCCTTATATTAGTGGTGTGACAGAAACAGTTCGTCTGTTGGCGGAAGGTTTAGCGAAAGATAAGAATAATCAAGTAACTGTTCTTTGCTCTAATCATGATAAATTAAAATCAGAAGAAGTAATTAATGGTGTTAAAGTTATTCGTGCACCAATTATCATGAAAATTAGTAAAGGTACAGTGAGTCCAGCCTTTGTACGAAAAGCAATTAAGTTGGCCAAAGAGCACGATATAGTGAATATGCAAGCTCCAATGTTAGAATCAGGAATCCTTTCTAGACATATTGATAGACGTAAATTATTAATCACTTATCATTGTGATATTAATTTGCGACCATCGTTTTTGAATAAGTTTATTGTAAAAGTCATGGATCGGTCCCACCGTATTGCTATGAAAAATGCTAATAAGGTTATTGTTACTTCAATTGACTATGCAAAGGAATCGAGAGTGGCAAAAGATTTTTTAAACAAACTGGTTGAAATTCCTCCACTATTTAATGAGACCCATCCAACAAAGGTTAAGATGATTCCTAATTCCATTGGATTTTGTGGAAGAATTGTGGAAGAAAAGGGAATTGATGTTTTATTGAAAGCGTTTCAAAGAGTCAAACAGGAAATTCCTGATGCAAGATTGTTAATTGCTGGAGATTATCAGAACATTGCGGGGGGCAGCGTTTATCCCGAACTTATAGATTACATTGATAATAATCAAATTAAAGATGTAGAATTTTTGGGAAAAGTGTTACCAAAAGATTTATCTAAATTTTATTCTCCACTGTCTGTGTTTACTTTGCCAAGTATTAATTCTTTAGAAGCATTTGGCTTAGTCCAATTAGAGGCTATGTTTTGTGGAATTCCAGTGGTTGCTTCTGATCTTCCTGGAGTAAGAACCATCGTGAAAAAAACAAAGATGGGATTAATTGCAACGAGAAAAGATGAAAACGAATTAGCAAAACAATTGATCACAGTGTTAAAAAATCGTCAAAAATATGTACAAGATCCTAATAAGATTTTGAAATTATATTCTAACGAATCTTCCCAAAAAAAGTTTGAGCAACTATATAGGAGTATAATCGATGATAAAAAAGATATATAATAAATATCATGAAATCATTCAATATGCTATTTTTGGAATCATTACAGTTATCATCAATCTATTGTTATATAAAGTACTGTTAATTCTAAAATGTCCCTATATTGCTTCAAACGTAATTTCTTACGTTATCGCCTCTATTTTATCTTACTTTTTTAACCTTAAATATGTTTTTCATGCCGAAATATTACCGTTTCGGAATGAATCAATTCGAGTTTTAAAATATTTTTCTGTTCGAATTTTTTCTATTATATTAGATAATGGACTTTTAATCGTCGCGGTAGAAGTATTTAAGTTTGATAAATTTTATTCTAAGTTTC
This sequence comes from uncultured Bacilli bacterium, assembly GCA_949113215.1. Taxonomy (GTDB): domain Bacteria; phylum Bacillota_I; class Bacilli_A; order RF39; family UBA660; genus CARZYU01. The sequence continues at coordinate 3,487 of CARZYU010000022.1, forward strand.
CAATTTCTGTTCTTGTAATTTTAATTACCTATATTTTTAATAAAACTATTTTAAAAAAGAAAGAAGGAGCAGTATGAAAACAGTTGCAGTGATTATGGCTGGAGGTAAGGGAGAAAGACTTTGGCCAATGAGTACTAAGGAGCATCCTAAGCAGTTTTTAAAGTTAGTAGATAAAAATAAGACAATGGTACAATTAACACTAGATAGAATTAAGAAATTCCTGGATTTAAAAGACATTTATGTGGTTGGTTTACAGGAGCATCAAGATATAGTAAAAGAACAACTTCCTGAAGTGCCAGATGAAAATCTCATATTTTTATCTGAGGCTAGAAATACAGCTCCTCTCATTGCGACTATGACCATTTTGATTAAACAAAAATATCAAGATGCAAATGTAATAGTGCTTGCAAGTGATTCTTATATTCATAACACAGATTTATTTATTGATACTTTAAAAAATGGAGTGAGTTCTTTAGAGAAGGATAATATTGTAACTATAGGTATTGTTCCCGACCGTATTGAAACTGGATATGGATACATTCAATTAGGTAAAAAGATGGAAAAAAAAGAAGGATATCAAGTCAAAAAATTTGTAGAGAAACCTTCTTATGATATAGCTAGGAAATATTATGAATCAGGAGAATTTTTATGGAATAGTGGAATGTTCCTGTGGAGAAATAACTATATTTATGAATGTTTTAGACTTTATTGTCCTAATATTTTTGATTGCATGCAGGGGATGGAAAGCTCGGACTACAGTAGGTTTGATCACTGGTACCGTCAAATGGAGGCAACGTCAATTGATTATGCAGTGATGGAAAAAGCGGATAATATTTTAGTTTTACCAGGAACATTTGGTTGGGACGATGTTGGAAGTTGGATTTCAGTAGAACGATTACGCTCTGCTGATGAATTTGGAAATGTCTTGGAAGGAAATGTAGTTATTCAGGATTGCAACCGAAATATTATTATTGGTGATGATCCAAACTTTACTATCGCCATGGTTGGAATTCAGGACCAGGTAATAGTTAAAAACGAAAATACCATTTTGTTGATGGATAAAAGTCATTGTGGAGATATAAAAAAAGTATTAGAGAAAATAAAATAAGGTGTAGAAATGAAAAAAATATCAATTATTGTTCCTTGTTATAATGAACAAGAATCGTTACCACTTTTCTATGAAGAAATTATCAAAGTGGCAGGAGAGATGAAAAAAGAAAAGGTAGAGTTTGAATTTCTGTTTGTTAATGATGGAAGCAGAGACAAAACGTTGGAGGTCAGTAGGGAGCTTGCGAAAAAAGATAAAAGAGTCCGTTATATTTCTTTTTCACGTAATTTTGGAAAAGAAGCGGCTATGTATGCAGGACTTGAAAATGTAACAGGGGATTACATTGCTGTTATGGATGCGGATTTACAAGACCCTCCGAAATTACTCCCAGAGATGTATCATTTGATTATCGAAGAAGGTTACGATTGTGTCGGAACGAGAAGGGTGACTAGAAAGGGGGAACCTCCGATTCGGAGTTTCTTTGCTCGCTGTTTTTACAAAATTATCAACAAAATGAGTAAAGTAGAAATGGTCGATGGAGCAAGAGATTATCGCTTGATGACAAGACAAATGGTAGATGCCATTCTTTCGATGAAAGAATACAATCGCTATTCTAAAGGATTGTTTAGTTTTGTAGGTTTTCAAACGAAGTGGTTGGAATACGAAAACATCGAACGAGTCGCTGGAGAGACCAAGTGGAACTTCTGGAAATTGTTGATGTATGCCTTTGATGGAATCTTTGCTTTTTCTACCGTTCCTTTATCGATTGCAACCGCCATTGGGATTATCTTTTGTATCATTTCCTTTATTGCCATTGCCGTTATCATTGTGAAAACATTGGCATTTGGAGATCCAGTCGATGGATGGCCATCGATGGTTTGTATCATGTTTTTCTTAAGTGGGATTCAACTATTCTGTACGGGAATTGTGGGAGCTTATCTTTCTAGAACGTATTTAGAAACAAAGAAAAGACCCATTTATATCGTGAAGGAAACGGAAGAGGAGTTAAAAACGAAATAGAAGTCAACTTGTGTTGGCTTTTTTTGTTCTATCAATCGAAAGTGAAAGATGGTATAATAAAAGGGAATTTTGGAGGCACTATGAAATACTCAGTCGAAGATATTTTGAAAAAAATAGGAAAGTGGTTTTCAAAGGAAAGAAGAACTGTTTTTTTCGTGACGTTTATTCTAGGAATGCTAATGCACTTTTGTCTCTATACAGACCGCTTATTAACCGTAGATGGATATTGGCATTATGGATCTTTCTTGTCAAAAGGATGGGAAATCTCTCTTGGAAGGTTTTCTCTTCCATTCGTTGATTTATTGCGAGGTACTGTTGTATCTTCGGTTTTAAGTACCATTCTATCCTGTACTCTATTATCCTTTACTTCCATTTTCCTTGGGGAAACACTAAAAATTAAAAAGATCTATCTGAAAGTGATCATTTCAATTCTTCTCGTCGTTGCACCAACTTTTTCTACAACTTTAATGTATTCTTATACAGCAGATTCCTATATGATATCCTTTCTTTTTTCCGTACTGGCTGTCTATTTCTTAGAGAAGGAATTTACGCGAAAGAATATTGTATTTTCGATGATAAGTGTCGTAATCAGTCTTAGTCTCTATCAAGCGTACTTTGCTGTTTCGATTACATTACTTCTATTTTGTTTCATAATAAAGTTATGGGAAGGACAAAATCTAAGAAAGATTCTAAGCTTCCTTTTGAAAAGTGGATTAATTTTGTTAACTGGCGCTGTTCTTTACTGTCTGTTATTGAAACTCGTTCTCTTCCTTTTGCATTTGGATTTAAATACTTATAAAGGGGCAAATGGTATTCTAAGTAGGGATATTTTAAAAAATTTAGTTCCATCCCTTCAGGCGATGTATACAACTTTCTTTGATTTTTACTTTGGAAATACCATTGTTCATAACAATACGTTCTTTTATCGGAACTTCATAAATATGGGACTTGGAATTGTCTTTCTTCTTACCATGTTTTTATTACTTCGCCAAGGAAAAATCAAGCGGAGTTTTTCAAACTTTCTCGTTCTTTTCTTAAGCATTCTTGTTCTGCCAATGGCGACTGGTATTATTCAGTTGATTACTGGAACTAAGGAAATGAGTTTACTGATGACGATGTCTTTCCTTCTTCCGTATGTTTTATTATTAAAACAAATCGACTTGTTGAAAAAAGATAAATGGAACCATTTGGTTTCTCTCTTTGGGATTTTAGGAGTCCTTTGTTTAGGATGGACTTATACTCTTGGTAATTTTGCTACTTATGAAGCTAGTAACATGTATCAAAATCAAATGTATGCAAGAGGAATTGAGATCAGAGAGGAATTAGCAAAACATGAAGAATACAATGGAAAACAAGTTGCTATAATAGGTCATTTATCCTTTTCGGGCGATAGTGAAAATTTAAGTGACATGACAAACTTCGATGTTTCAAATTCGGGATCTTATGTGACCTATGCATCTTATTATCGTAACCATTTGACGTTTGATTACGAAATGATAAAAAAGGAAGAGCTCTACTTAAAACTTGTAGAGAACGAATTGTTTTATCAAATACCTATTTTTCCAGAATCAGGAAGTATTCAAGTGATCGATGATGTGGTTGTAGTTCGTGTAGGATATTAATTAAGAAAGGGTGATGTAAAAAATGTTATTGCCAAATACCAAAGAAGAACGTAGTAGTGATAAAAGAGAATATCAAAGAAGAGTTTACGAAATAGATCCTTCTTTCAGAGGAAAATATCAAGGTTTAAAATTTTATTTGAAAACCTATGGATGCCAAATGAATGAACATGATAGTGAAAATATTAAGGCAATGTTAGACCTGCTTGGATTTGAAGAAACTTCTACTTATGACAATAGCGATTTAA
>CARZYU010000022.1:7431-9735 GCA_949113215.1 uncultured Bacilli bacterium
GTTAGAGGAATTAGGTTTTGTTAATGTAGAGAATTATGAAGATGCTGATCTGATTCTTTTGAATACTTGTTCGATCCGAGAAAATGCTCACAACAAAGCGTTTGGAATGTTAGGAAGAATCAAACATTTAAAAGAGGAAAAACCAAACTTGATTGTAGGGCTCTGTGGCTGTATGGCCCAAGAAGAAAAAGTGGTAGAAGAGATTTTAACCAAATTTAAGTGGTTAAACTTCGTGTTTGGAACACATAACCTATCAAAATTACCAGAAATCTTAAATCGAAGCTTAGAAGAAAAGCGTTTGGAAATTGAAGTTTATAGTAGAGAACAAGATTTGGTAGAGGACGTTCCCGTACATAGAGCAAGTTCCTACAAAGCATACGTCAACATCATTTATGGTTGTGATAAGTTTTGTACGTATTGTATTGTCCCTTATACAAGAGGTAGACAACACAGTAGATGCAAAGAGGATATTTTAAAAGAGATAAATCACTTGGTGAAAGATGGTTATCAAGAAGTTACTTTATTAGGACAGAATGTCAATGCTTATGGAAAAGATTTGTATGAAGATTATAATTTAGCAAATCTTCTAGAGGAAGTAGCAAAGACCGATATCCCTAGAATTCGATTTGTGACGAGTCATCCTTGGGATTTTACAGATGAGATGATTGAAGTGATTGCCAAATATCCCAACATTATGCCTTCTATTCATCTTCCAGTCCAATCAGGAAGTAGTCGTATTTTAAAGTTGATGGGAAGAAGATATACAAGAGAAAGCTACTTAGAACTTTACCATAAAATGAAAAAAAGGATTCCTGGTTGTGCAATCTCGACGGATATCATTGTCGCTTTTCCAGGAGAAACCGAAGAAGACTTTCAGGATACGTTATCCCTTGCTAAAGAGTGCGAGTACGATAATGCGTTTACGTTTATTTATTCCCCAAGAGAAGGGACTCCTGCAGCAAAGCTTAAAAACGATATGACCGAAGAAGAGAAAGAAAATCGTTTGCAACGTTTAAACGATATCGTCAATCAATCGTTTTTAACCAATAATCTTGCCTATGTGGGTAAAATCGTTCCCGTCTTAATTGAAGGTGTATCTTCGAAAAAAGAAAACCATCTTTACGGTTATAGTGACACCAATAAATTAGTTAATGTCATTGGGAATTCCTCTATGATTGGTAAAATCGTTCCGGTTAAAATTACAGAATCCAAAACTTGGAGTTTGGATGGTGAAGCTTGTGAATCCAGAGATTTCGAAGAAGTTAGATGAGTTAATTGCTTTTATCAAGGAACAAGAGCATTATAAACGACATCTCCTTGCCGAAGAACAATTAAACAAAAATGAAGAAATAAAAGGATTGATCAATCGTATCAAAGACATTCAAAAAGAAATGGTAAAAAGAGAAGTCAAGAAAGAAAATATTGATTCTCTACAAAAAGAATATCAAAAATTATTGAAACAATTAAATGAGTTTCCTATTTACCAAGAATATCAAGACTTGCAACAAGAACTGAATGAGGAATTTCAATACATTAAACGAACTTTAGAAGCATACTTTCAAGAAAAAGTTCAATCTTAACACACTACGGTGTGTTTTTCTTTGTCTTTTCAAAGTACTTATGTTATACTTTCAGTAGGATAGGAGGATAAAAAGTGGAAGGAAAAAGAAAACCAAATAACAAACTGACAGCAGTGGTTATTTTAGCTGTTGCTATCGTAGGAATCATCGGAGGATTTATACTAGCAAAGATCGTCGGTGTCTAAAAACAAAAAGAGATGGAAATCTCTTCTTTTTTTGGTACAAAAAACCAATCTTACGCATAGATTAGATTGAGGAGGGATTAATTAATGGCAAGTTACAAGGAAATCGTCACCAAGGCAGTCATAGGGAAAGGAAAGAAAACATTCCAAAATGTAGAGGAAGTTACAGTGGAACCAACTCCTACGACAATCCTAGGTTGCTGGGTAATTAACTAGAGTAGGAGATAAGATCCAAATTGACGGTAGTTATGACGTCAATATTTGGTACTCTTACGATAATGATTCAAAGACGGATGTTTATAAACAAAGCAATACGTATCAAGAACTAGTGAACGTGAAGAAAAGAGAAGAGAGCGATTTCTCAAACGAAGAAATTTTAATTCAAAGTTTAAAACAACCAACAGTTACCAAAGCAGAAATTAAAGATGGAAAAGTAGATTATACGGTTGAAAAAGAATTAGGTGTGGAAATTGTTGGAGACGCTAAAGTAAAAATACCAATTGAAGAGGAAGAAGATCCATGGGATGATTTAGTAGACGATG
>CARZYU010000022.1:9745-10708 GCA_949113215.1 uncultured Bacilli bacterium
AGATTACTTAGAAGAAGAATAGTGTCAACAAAAAAAGGTTGACACGTTTTCTTTTCCTTGATATAATGAGACCTAGAAATGGAGTGAGGAAAATGGCAGTAAAAATCAGACTGACTAGAATGGGAAAAAAGAAACAACCAACGTATCGTATTGTAGCAAGTGATTCAAGACGTCCAAGAGATGGTAAATATCTTGAACAAATTGGGACTTATAATCCATGTACAGAACCTGCTACGGTAAAGATCAACAATGAAGTTGCTTTAAAATGGTTGGGAATGGGGGCAATTCCATCGGATACCGTACGTAATTTATTAAGTCAAGCTGGAGTTATGAAGGCTTTTGCGGAAAGCAAACAAGGAAAGTAATATGGACTTAGTAGAATTAACAAAGAACATTCTTGCCAATTTAGTAATGGATAAAGAAGCTCTCAGTGTCAAAGAATTTCCAAGTGAAGAGGAAAATGAAATCGTCATTCAAGTTATGGTGAATGAGGAAGACATGGGACGTGTGATTGGTAAAGCAGGAAAAACCGCGAATGCCGTACGTACTTTAGTTCAGGCAAGTAGTTATTTACAAGATAACAAACGAGTCAGAATCAATATTGATCATTTTTAGGAAGAGAAATCTTCTTTTTTTTGTTTCATAAAAATTCCTTTAAAAGAAATACTAGAAAAGAAATGAGATTACTTGCAGAATAAAATCTCACATGGTAAACTGATCATGAGGGTAGGGAGTTTGGTAATATGAAACAAGAAAATGAGAAATCAATTAGGCAATCTAATTTTGAATTAATGCGGATTGTTTCTATGTTTATGATTGTTGTTTATCATTTTTTAATGGATGGTAATCTACTTAAAAATTCAGTGGGAAACCTACATATTGTATTAGAATGGATTGCTTTTTTGATTGTAATCCATGTAAACTCTTTCGTTTTATTAACCGGATACTTTCAATATAATAAAA
>CARZYU010000022.1:10758-10993 GCA_949113215.1 uncultured Bacilli bacterium
CTTTTTTTTCTAATAATTGCGGTTCCAGAAATTTCCCGACTCACAATTTTTCGTGAATTGTCACCGATCGATTTAAACTGGAATCATTGGTTTATAGTAACTTATATTTTATTGTATATTTTAAGTCCATTTTTAAATTTTATGATTAAAAAGATGGAACAGAATCAATATAGAAAATTATTAATTGTTTTATTCTTTCTCTTTTGCTTTATTCCTTTTGTTACATCTAGATCTA
>CARZYU010000022.1:11003-14840 GCA_949113215.1 uncultured Bacilli bacterium
CATTAAAAGAAAATTGGCATTTTAAAAATTATTCAGTTTATAAAATAAGAATAATTTTGATCAGTGGAATATTACTGTGTACTTTGCTTAATTATACTAATACACTATTTATGACCAATTTAGCATTTAATCCCAATGAGATTTTGCACTGGATTGGGGACTCCATTGCTGGATATCGCTTTATGTATTGGAACCCTCTAATTATCATTCAGAGCGTCTGTTATTTTCTCCTTTTTGAGACTTTTCAAATTAAGAATAAAGGGATTAATTTTATTAGCTCCTATGTTTTAGATGTTTACTTAATTCATACTCCACAACTAATAAAAATGTATCTTTATAAATGGACTCATATTGATATAGGTATCAATTTAGCCTCATGGAATATGTTAGTTAGATCTATTGCTTTTTCTATTGGGATTTTTATAATAGGAATTGGGATTGGTTTTATAAGACAAAAATTATTTGAATTTGTTCGAAAAAGAAAACTATCACAAAAGATTAGTGGTAAGCTTCATCATTATATTGAGAACTTTTAGCAAGTCAAATTTGATTTGCTTTTTCTTTTTCTGTTGTGAAAGGAATAGTGGTTTGTTATAATATTAATAGAGAGAATTAGGAGGATTTCATGGGAAAAAGAATTTTAAGTGCTTTCGTATTACTTCTTATTTTTGTGCCTTTGATTGTGATAGGGGGAACGCCGTTTGCTGTTTTGATGACGTTAACTTCTCTGATGGGATTGTATGAATTGTTTCGAATTCGGGAGACGAAAAAGAAGTTTCCATTTGGAATAAAGTTACTTGCTTATGTGATGACGGCATTCTTTTGCCTCAGTAATTATCATACGAGTGTTTTGGTTTATACCGTGGATTACCGAGTAATGGCATTCCTAATCTTTGCCTTTCTATTACCCATTATTTTTATCAACAACAATAAAAAGTACAATTTAAACGATGCCTTGTTTTTGATTGGTTCTCTTTTGTTTATTGGATTATCGTTTAATTTGTTGATCTTAATTCGAAATTACGATTTACTCTACATTGCTTATTTGTTCTTGATTACGACTATTACCGATGTATTCGCATATATTACTGGTAGGTATATTGGCAGGTATAAATTGGCACCTAGTATTTCGCCAGCAAAGACCATCGAAGGCCTAATCGGTGGACTTGTCATGGGAACATTTGTTGCATCGACGTTTTATATGGTAGTGATGAATCCATCTGCGAATCTTTTGAATGTGGTGTTAGTGACGTTGGTTCTTTCGTTCGTCGGTCAGTTGGGAGATTTGGTATTTTCAGCAATCAAACGTTATTACGATGAAAAAGATTTCTCTTCTTTGATTCCGGGACATGGGGGAATCTTAGATCGTTTTGATAGTATGATCTTTGTAGTGTTGGCATTCGTTTTATTCATGACGATGATATAGGAGGGTATATGACATTATTGTTATTTGTAGTTATTTTAGGGGTTATTATTTGTATTCATGAGTTAGGGCATTTTCTCTTTGCAAAATTGGCAGGGATCTATGTCTATGAATATTCCATTGGTATGGGACCAAAACTCTTTCAGTGGAAAGGGAAAAATGGAGAGACGACGTATTCTCTTCGCCTGATTCCCATCGGAGGTTTTTGTTCTTTGGCAGGGGAAGGAAACGATGACGATGCCAAAATTCCTAAGGATCGACTTCTTCAAAACAAAACTGCTTGGCAGAGATTTTTGACGATGTTTTTTGGACCAGGATTTAACTTCATCTTAGCCGTTTTACTTCTCTTTATGATTGGTCTCATTTGGGGATCTCCAAATTACAAACCGATTGTTGCGGATACCACCGAAGGGACACCTGCTTATCAAGCGGGTCTTGAAAAGGGAGATTATATTACCAAAATCAATGAGCATAATATTTCCACACTCGACGACGTATCGATCTATCTTACCTTATCGGATCATGAAAAACCAACGGTGATTGAAGTAAAAAAAGCCGATGGAACGAAAGAGGCGTATCGTATTACTCCAGAGAAAAAGAAAGAGGGAAAAGAAACCACTTACGTCTATGGAATTGCTCTTGATAATACGAGGGAATATGGAGTGTTATCGGCAGTAAAATATACAGGGGTAAAAACCGTTTCTCTTTTCAAACAAATGGGAGTTACCATTTCGAATCTCTTTACAGGTGGAGTTAAATTAAGTCAACTTTCAGGACCAGTCGGAATCTATTCCATCGTAGGAGAACAGAGCAAAGGGGGACTTGCTAACATTCTCTATTTGGTAGCCTTCTTATCAATCAACGTAGGCTTTTTGAACCTTTTACCAATTCCTGCCTTTGATGGGGGAAGAATTCTCTTTTTAATCATTGAAAAGATCAAGGGGAGTCCTATTAAACCAGAGACGGAGAATACCATTCATAACATTGGGTTCTTCCTCTTGATTGCCTTGATGATCTACATTACGTTTAATGACATTTTCAAACTGTTTTAAAAGCGGCGAAGAGTCGCTTTTTCTTTCGAATCCTTTCTTTTTTGTATTATAATAAAGTTAGGAGGTGGAACCTTTGATTGCAAAAGTACTCGTACAAGTCTCTCATAAAAACGTAGATAAAACATTCGACTATTTGGTTCCACCAAACTTAGAGGCTTTGGTAAAGGTAGGAAAGCGTGTCGTGGTTCCCTTCGGTCATCAGCAGTTGGAGGGATTCGTTTTAGAATTGTCGAAGGAATTAAAAAGAGAAGATTTGAAGGAAATCCTCTCAGTGGTAGATGAAGAGGTCATTTTAAAGGAAGAGTTGCTTACGCTTGGGAAAACGATGCAAGAAGAAACACTCAGCACGTTGATTTCCTGTTATCAAGTGATGCTGCCTAAAGCCTTAAAGGCAAGATATGGATCCAGTGTCGGAAAGAAGAAAAAAGTTTTTTATCGTCTTGGAGAAAAGAGGGAAGAGAAACTCAGTCCAAGTGCCAAAAAAATTCTAGAATGTTTTCTTACCCAAGAATTCGTAGCCAAAGAAGAATTGGATAAGGTCTCTCCTAATAGTGTCAAAACATTAGAAAAAAAGGGGATCATTGTACGAATAGAACAAGAAGTTTATCGTTATCAAAGAGAAATCAAAACAACACCTATCTATCCACTTACCGAAGAACAACAATCCGTAGTAGAGGAAGTGTGGAAACATCAAAACGAAAGTGAAACATTTTTACTTCATGGAGTAACAGGTTCTGGAAAAACGGAAGTGTATATGGAACTGATTGCGAAAGTTCTAAGCATTGGAAAAAATGCGATTGTACTGGTTCCAGAAATCTCTTTAACACCACAGATCATCAATCGCTTTCAAAATCGTTTTGGAGAAAACATTGCGATCATGCACAGTGGTTTGTCCGATGGAGAACGCTATGATGAGTGGCGTAAAATTGCAAGAGGAGAGGTGCGAATTGTCATAGGAGCAAGGAGTGCTATTTTTGCTCCCTTAGATCACTTGGGATTGATTGTCATGGATGAAGTCCATTCCGATACGTATAAACAAGAAAACAACCCTAAATATTCAGCACTACAGATAGCTTCTCATCGTTCAGAGTTTCACAAGTGTCCCTTGTTGCTAGGAAGTGCTACACCCTCGTTAGAACTCTATGCCAGAGCGAAGAAGGGAGTATTTCATTTACTAGAACTTCCTCACCGTGTCAATCAAAAACCTATGCCTGAAGTATCTGTTGTCGATATGGCGGAAGAGATTCGCAAGGGGAATTTTCACTTTTCCGAAAAACTTGTGGAAGAAATGAAATTACGTTTGGAGCGAAAAGAGCAAACGATTCTTTTACTCAATCGAAGAGGCTATTCTTCCTTTGTCAG
>CARZYU010000023.1:0-10366 GCA_949113215.1 uncultured Bacilli bacterium
TTTGATGTATTATTTTGTTTGTTAGCATCCTCTACGATTGTTGTAGATGGATCTTCGTCCTTTTCAATGACTTCTGGTTTTGAGGTTAATGCTTGATTTTCTTGAACAGTAATGGTTCCCGTATAAACCATGTTGTGGAATGTAACATTGTAAGTATAAGTTCCTGTTTGCATCGTGATATTAGGAGTTGGAAGTGCAAACTGAATTTCACCAGCTGTCACAGGGTCCAACGTTTCGACGATATAACTTGAAATATCGGTTGGTAAACTTTCTCCTTTGTAAAGTACAATATCCTTCAAAGTGATTTTTGAAAGTTCTGTGTTCGGATTGATTTCTTCTGCTGTAACAATTAATTCTTCTACTGTTACTGTTCCTTTGAACACTTGATTTTTATAACTTAAGGTATACTCGTAAGTACCTGCTTTACTGATATCTACTTTACTGGTATCTAATTTTATTTTATCGAGGATCTCGTCGCTTAAATTTTCTTTGATGTAGTCTCTAAGACGAGATGGTAATGTTTGATTTACTTTGACTGTCTGCATGATGGGTGTCAATTTAATCCGTTCTGAATAGACGAGTCCTGAATTGGTAGCTACTTTTTCGTTCTCATGATCGGAAAAAGCAAGAATACTTCCTGAAGTAACGCAGATGAGTCCTAACGTTACACAAGAAAGCACAGCGATATTGCGAGTTTTTTTCTCCATATATCTTTGTCCTCCCTACTATATATTCATTATAGCAGGTTCCGACAAAAAAACAAGTTTTGGTTAGTTCAAAGCCTGTTTCTTTTCTTTTAAATGATACGTTCGAAAGCGTAGGATAACGAGTCCTAATGTTGTAATGGCGCCTGCCAACATAATAATCTTAAGTCCATATGGAAATAGTATTCCGGCAAAGAATACTCCTACAGCAGTTCCAAAGCGATTGGTAATGTCGGTTAAATTGGAAAACATCAATTGATAACGATCTTCTACTAAATTCACGTAGGATCCATCCATTTGATCCTCAAATAAGGCGGATAATAAGTCGACTAGGATGAGTGCAACTAAGAAGAAACTATTTCGGTTGAGGAAAAAAACAACACTATAGATGATGACTCGAAGACCATATTTGAATAGAATTCCATTTTTTTCTTTCTTCGGTGTATAACATTTTAATAGTAACAATCCGAGTCCATCGGCTGCTAAATTGGTAAATAAATCAAAGAAGGTTGCTGTGGTAACCGAAAAAGAAAGTAATTTGGTTAGAATTAAAATTTGTAAATCAAAGACGATACTCCAAGATAGATAGGAGAGAAAACAACAACCAAGATAACTCTTTAAAACAGATTGTTTTTTTAAATAAGATAAAAATTGTTTGGTAGTTTTTACTTTTTCCTCTATTTCATTTTGAGAAATTTGAACTTGCAGGAGGAGTAAAATAGATCCTATTAATAGAAAGATGCTCATACATAAAAAGGTATTGTAATGAAAAGGAAGCGATAGAATGGTACGACCAACTAAAATTCCTCCAATAAAAATTCCCAAGTCTTCGGCAATGTAGCGAATGACATTTTTCTTTCCGAAGTCTTTATCATCTTTTTTAATGCAAGTCATCAAGGGATAAATACTAGCAGTAATCATTGCATCCATCATGATATCGACGATAATGAAGAAAGCAATCATTTTTTCTGTTAGATGCTGATTTTCTAGAAACAGTACGAAGAGGCAGAGAAATTTAACAAACATGCTGATGAGCGTTAATTTTTTTATTTTGGAACGAGAAATTTTCATAGAGATCATCCAAATTCCGATACAAGAAAGGAGCGATCCTAGACTGATCATTCGACTAATGGTTGTTGTATCGATATGATTTGACTCAATCCAGAGTAATTTAAAAGTCCCCCACAATCCTACCGAAAGGCCATGGAATAATACCACCCATAAAATTTTTTGAATATTCTTCTTCTTTTCTACTTCTGTCATGATTTCACCTTAGGATAAGTATAGCAAATGAAAAAGAGAAATTCATCTCTTTGTTTCGGAAAAACAGTCCAATTTTTCACCTTGGTAACTGTTTCTTCTTGCCATTTCTTTATCGATTTCATTGAGGACGCCAAATTTTTTAATGAGCCAATGTGGTTCGACTAAATCCTCTACTTTTGGATCTCCTGTGATACGATGAATGACGATTTCAGGGCGCAGCAATTCTAGTTGATCACAGGTGATTTGGACATATTCTTCTTTGGAAAGAACAGGAAAAGGCCTCTTTTGATAGAGAGTTTCTAGAGGGGTGTTTTTTAAAATATGTAACATGTGTATTTTAATTCCTTGGATATCGAGTTTATTTAAATATCGAATTGTTTCAAGCATTTCGTCTTTGCTTTCATAAGGTAACCCATTGATGATGTGAACGACAACGTTAATACCTTTTCTTCGTAATGTTTTTACCATTTGTTCGAAACAAGCGAGACTATGACAACGATTAATCAGTTTGGCCGTTTTTTCGTGGATTGTTTGTAGGCCTAACTCTATGGTGAGATAAGTTCGCTTGGAAAGTTCTTCTAAATAATCGAGGCATTCTTCGCTAATGGAATCGGGTCTTGTTGCGATGTTTAATCCAATGACTCCTTCCTGTTTTAAAATAAGTTCGTATTTTTCTTTTAATACAGAAAGGGGTGCATAGGTATTGGTATGAGCTTGGAAGTAACCAATGTATTTTCCATTCGACCATTTGTGTTCCATCATAGTTTTAATGGTTTCAAATTGCTTTAATAAATTTTCATTTTTATCTCCAGCAAATTCCCCGCTTCCCTCTTTTGAACAATAGATGCATCCTCCATATCCAACGGTTCCGTCGATGTTAGGACAAGTGAATCCGGCATTTAAACTTACCTTAAATACTTTCGAATGGAATTTCTGTTTATAAAAATAATCTAGCGTATGATATCGTTTGTTACTGTCACTATAAGGAAATTTCATTTCCATTTTGATCACCGAAATTAGTATATCATGAAATGAAACTATGATATACTTAAGATGATAGTAGGTGGTTAGATGAAACAGAAAAAGAAATTAGTCATGAAACGGCCAATGAAGATCCTCTTGGTTCTTTTGGTTATCGTTCTTGTGGCAATTTTTGCTCCAATGGTTTATCGAAATTATTATCATGGAAAGTTAGAAAAACTTGGTTATAGTGAAAAAGCCATTGCTGGTATTTTAAAACAGGGAAAGCAAAAGGATGTTTTAGAAATTGCTTATCATAAGACGTTGGATCAAGTATTTCAAAGTGACCACTACGATGAGAAAAATTTTAAGAATTATCAGAAAATAGATGGAAATGAAGCAATATCAGATCTTGCAGACCCCATCAACAAGTTATTAAAAAAAGGGTATACGACAGAAGAGATCTCGGCAATTTTGCGAACGGGAACAGAACAGTCCATACAAGATTTTACGAAACGAGAGAAAGAGGAAGATATTTTACTGATGCTCAAATACGATTGGGCAAAACTAGAAAATTACGATCGCTATGTTTCCTACCAAATTGAATCACGAGAGGACGAAGAAAATACGGTAACGTATGTTAATCTGGGACTTGATCAACCAAAGGAAATGGTGATTACAGAATATAGTGAAACCGTTTTAGCAAATAGATATCGAAAATTAGGGGAAGAGTATGCTCCAGACAAACTGACGAAAATCAAGCAAGAATATTGGAAAGAAAAAGAGGAGCCTGAAACATTGGCGAAAGTAGCAGCTAGAGCTTTTGAACAAATGGCAAAAGATGCAGGGGAGCAGGGTTACTCTCTTTTGATTAATTCTTCTTATCGTAGTTATGAAGATCAACAAAATATTTTTGATCTTTATGAGAGAACCTATGGAACCGCTTATGCTGAAAACTATGTATCACGTCCAGGATACTCAGAACATCAAACAGGGCTT
This sequence comes from uncultured Bacilli bacterium, assembly GCA_949113215.1. GTDB lineage: Bacteria > Bacillota_I > Bacilli_A > RF39 > UBA660 > CARZYU01. The sequence goes on from CARZYU010000023.1 coordinate 3,927, forward strand.
GCTGTCGATGTAGCAAGCGGGAATGGTAATGTTTTTAAAAATACCAAAGAATTTGAATGGATGTTAGAGAATGCTTATAAATATGGTTTCATCTTACGTTATCCCAAAGAAAAGGAAGAAGTAACAGGATATCATTACGAAGCATGGCATTATCGCTATGTTGGAAAAGAAATTGCTAAAAAAGTGTATGAAAGTGGACTATCTTATGACGAATATTACATTCGTTATTTAGAAAAATAAATTATTATGTTATACTAAAAATAGAATAGGAGTTGTTAATAGTGGAAAAAGAAAAAATAGACCGGGGGGGGGACTTTAGAAAATAAGAGGAAAAAGAGGAGAGTAGGAATCGGAATTTTATCGATTCTATTGGTCCTGGTTCTTCTATTAGGTGCTTCTTTTGCTTGGTTTACTTTAACTCTAAATGGAACGAAACAAAATGTGGTTAAGGTAGGAAAACTATCTTTGATTTTAGATGAAAGTATAAGTGAAGGAATTCATATGGATTCTGCTGTTCCGACCTACATGGATGTGGCACTTAATGAAACTCCTTATAAGTTCACAGTAGAAAACAATGGAACGGTAGATGCTGATTATCAGATCTACTTAGATAATAAGGGGACGATAACGAATCTTTCTCGGTTTAATTATGCGTTAAAGAAGGACGGAAAGATGATAAGTATGAATTCTCTTTCGAAGTTAAATGATTCCATGCTGTTTTCAGGAGTGGTTCAGTCAGAAGAAAGTAGTTCTTATGAACTCTACATTTGGCTAGATGCGAGTACGACAAGTAGGCAAATGAGCAATTTTGCAAATAAGACGTATGAAAGTTCGATTCGCATTGAATCGAGTCAACAAAAAGAAATGAGTTTGGCCAGTATGATGATGCAAAAAATGACAAATGCGAGTGCTTCAGGAGAGGATCATTATGCGACTTCTGGTTCTGAAACTCCATACATTTGGTATTCTGGAAAACTGTGGAGAGCACTCAGTTACAATGATAAGGGAGAGGTGAAGGCAGTAACAGCAACACCTCAAACCGTATTACCATGGGGAAGTAGTGTTAACTTTGCAGAAAGTAATGTAAATACATGGCTCAACGATACATCAAGTAGTGGATTTTTAGGAAATCTTTATCGTTATGAAGATTTTTTGGTAACAGATTATCCATGGAATTATTCGGAAACGACATATGAAAATTTTTGGACATCGATTGGAAATGATACGATTGTAAATGGACCTGTTGGAATTTTAAATACTTGGGATTTAGCGAAATCTCATGGTGATAACCATTCTTTTAATTCTGATAGTTTTATGCTCCAAATGGGTTCTTATTATCTAGGAAATCCTATTGTAGTCAATGGAGATAGAAGCTTATTGGTGGCTTCTGAGGCTATAATATCTGGTGATTTTGCTCATGTTCCATCTGAGTTGTATTCCAATGTTTCACCAGCTGTTGTATTCAAGAATGGTGTAAAAGTCATTTCAGGAAGTGGAGAAAAAAATGATCCATATCGGTTGGAAGGAGATCAACGAAAGACAGGAAGTTTATTGAGTACAGCCGTATCCGGTGAGTATGTGGCGTTTGGGGATCAAGTCAACTACAAATATCGTATTTCTAGTGTCAAAGATCAAAAAGTACAATTGGTGACAAATACAGCATTGTTAATTCCTACAATCGAAGAGGATGAAGAATATTTTGATATCGCTCAAAGTTCTAGTGGAGTACTATCTTATTCGACGAATGGCGACCATACTATTTACAATTCTACATCGACAGAATATCCTGCAGCTTACTTTTTAAATCATGCGTTTCTTAATCCTCTTAATGGATATGTTACGAAAGGGGATCTTGCTATGATAGAAAAGGATCAAATATGGGAATTAACGACGTTAGCAGCAGGGCAGGATCATTATAAAAACGCTTCTAAAACGACTTCTGTTGCCACTGTTGGGTTATTGAAAGCAGGAGATTTATTAGTGATTCCAAAACGATATATTAACAAGGAAACTTTTATGGAAAGTTCTTTATCTAATTTAGATATGATCTTGCTTACAAATCATAATGGTTTGATTGCTGGGGGAGAGGAGCAATATCAAACACCTGCTTCGATTAATGATTCGTCATCCGCATTTTATCCATCTTTTTACTTGAAAGATGATGTTAAAATCAAAAGTGGAAGTGGAACCTTTTATGATCCATATATTTTAAAAGAAAATTAGAGCAGAAGCTCTTTTTTCTTTTGTTCTTTTTACTTTTGTGTTATGATGTTACTAGAATAAAAGTGGGTGGGAATTATGTATCCAATTGGAGAACAATTTCAGTTTTCTTATGCTGATGCGTTAGTAAAATCGGAATCTGTTGTGAAAGGGAAATACTATCGTTTTTCTATCCTTTCGGAACGTTTGATTCGTATCGAATATAGTAAAACAGGTACCTTTGTGGATGCTCCTACTCAGTTTGCTCTTCGTCGTAATTTTGCAAAACCGTCCTTTACTATAAAGGAGGATCCTACTTATCTTCAAATTAGTACTAAGTATTTTCGATTATTTTATATGAAAGAGGAACCTTTTGAAGGTACGAAGTTTGACCCAATGAAAAACTTGAAGGTTCAACTGCTTGGAACCGAAAAGGAAGTAGAAAAACTTTGGTATTATGGCCATCCGGAAGCTAGAAATTATAAAGGTGCTAGTACGTCGATTGATGTTAAGATGGATGGAGCAAAGACCAATGGACTTTTTTCTTTGGATGGCTTTGCTGCCTTCTATGATCATCGTAGTAAATTGTTGGAAGAAGATGGAACTTTTGTAGATCCTCCCAAAGATCATCAAGATGTATATTTATTTTTCTATCATCATGATTTTTTTGATGCCTTGAAGGATTACTTTTATTTAACCGGAGACCCAGCTTTGCTTCCTCGTTATGCTTTAGGAAATTGGTGGAGTAGAGATTATAGTTACAGTACGGAAAATATGCTAGAGCTTGCCGATAAGTTTGCTTATGCGAAGATTCCTCTTTCGGTGATATTATTCGATAAGGATTGGCATATTCGTAATACGGGGAATGAGAAAGATTTGGTGACAGGTTATAGTTTTCAACGGGAGTTGATTCCAAATCCTCAAGAACTTTTCTTAAAACTGCATGAAAAAAACATTCGGGTAGGTCTTCAGGTGAATCCAAAACAAGGAATTTATCCACATGAAGTTTACTATGATCTCATCTGCCAGTATTTAGGAATTCATGAGAAAAAAATTGTTCTTTTTGATCCTTTGAATCCTAAATTCTTGGATGTTTATATGAAAGTCTTACTTCATCCATTAGAAAGTATGGGAATGGATTTCTTTTGGAACGATTATGACGAAGCGAATCATTTAACGGAATTGCAATTTTTAAACCATTATCATTTCTATGATTCCGCTCGCAATGCGACGAAACGAGGAATGCTTCTTTCACGGCCAACGACTTTAGCAGATCATCGTTATGGAGTTCTCTATGCCGGAAAGAGTATTGTCGGTTGGAAGTCGTTAAGAGATATGCTAAGACGTATGGAAATGGCGTCGAATATTGGTGTTACTTGGTCGAGTTACGACATTGGTGGAAATCATGCAGGAATTGAAGAAAGTGAACTTTATATTCGCTACATTGAACTTGGAGTATTCAGTCCTATTCTTAGATTTCATTCCTCAAGGGGGCCTTATTATAAAAAAGAACCTTGGTTGTGGGATATCAAGACAGAGACCATTGCTGCAGATTATCTGAGATTACGTCATCGCTTGATTCCTTATCTTTACACGGAAGCTTATCGTTATCACAAAGAGGGCATTCCTTTGATTCAACCATTTTATTATCAGAATCCTTGGGTTTATGACGATGAGAACTATCGAAATCAATATTTCTTTGGAAAAGAATTGCTGGTTGCCCCTATTTTAGGGCGAAAAGAACCGGTCATGAATCGGACGATTCATAAATTTTATATTCCAGAAGGAACCTGGTATGATTTCAGAACAGGAAAGAAATTTCCGGGTAACAAACGATACGTTTCCTTCTTCCGAGAAGAGGATTATCCTGTTTTTGCAAAAGCAGGAGCGATTATTCCACTTGGAACCAATGACATCGACCAAAATAATATAGGAAATCCAAAAGACCTTGAAATTCATATTTTTCCAGGAAAAAGTAACCATTACGAACTTTATGAGGATGATGGAATTACTTCCCTCTACCGAGAAGGTTATTTCTTGAAAACAGATATTGATTATAACTATTTGAAGAGCAATTATACGGTCATTATTCGTTCCATCGATGGAAAAAGTGGAATTGTTCCTGAGACGAGAAACTATAAAATTCGTTTTCGTAATACGAAGAAAGCAAAAGAAGTCACTGTTCATTTCAATCAGAGTCAAATTGAGGCTACATCCTACTTGGAAGAGAGTGATTTCATTGTCGAACTAAAGAATGTTCCAACCGTTGGACAACTTACCGTAAACTGTAAGGGACACGATATCGAGATTGATGCCGTTCGTTTGATCAACGAAGATATTGATGCAATCTTGATGGATCTTCCACTGGAAACGAATTTAAAAGAGAAAGTTGCATCTGTCATCTTTGGAGATTTGCCAATCAAGAACAAGCGAATTGAAATTCGAAAGTTACGAAGAGTTGGTCTACCCAAAGACCACATGAAATTATTCTTAAAATTACTTGAATATATTGAACAGATTTAATATAATACTAAGTATCAATGTTTCAAGTAGTAGTAACTGGCCCCACTAGAAAAGAGACTTCATGGTTGGTGGAAATGAAGCTAGAGCAAAGTGAACTTGACTTGAGAAAAGAACATTCGGAAAAACCCGTTATCGTTTTATAAGATGCATGGCACATGCCGTGAATTAAGGTGGTACCGCGAAGAGATTCGTCCTTATGTGTAAGGACGAATTTTTATTTAGGAGGATTTATGTTATATTTTATCGTTTTTTTGTTAACATTTGTGTTTTCATATGTCATTTATTATATGATATCGCTTCGGCCTGAATTGAATCGAATCGAATTCTATGAAGGAAGAGAACGAAGAAAAGGGAAGAAAGAAAGTGAACGCAAACAGAAAAAACAGGCCAAGAAAAAATTGAAGTATGACCAAAAGAAGTTACCTTCGGAAATTGCCTTTGTGGTGTATCGTTATCGTTTGGATGTAGATTCCAAACATTATCGTAAGTTTCTTCTTTCGATGGGGCTCGTTACTGCCTTTGATTTGGCAGTTGCCGTTACCTCAGCAAGTGTACTGGATAGTGTTTTTTTCCAAGTAATCGTCGGTCTTGTGGTGCTACTTATTTTAGCACTGCTTACGTATCGTTTAATTGGAACTTATTTTCAAAAGAAAGGAATGAGAAAAGATGGAACAAATCAATAAAATAGAAGAAAAATGGCAAAAGTATTGGGAGGATCATGGGACGTTTGAAGCCAAAAATGATAGTGAGAAACCAAAATACTATTATTTGATTGAATTTCCTTATCCATCGGGCGCTGGTCTTCATGTAGGTCATGTTCGTAGTTATACTGCTTTGGATGCCATGGCGAGAAAAAAACGGATGATGGGATACAATGTATTATTCCCCATTGGTTGGGATGCGTTTGGAGCACCTGCTGAGCAGTTTGCCATTAAGAATCACATTCATCCAAGTATGGCAGTGAAGGAGAACATTAAAACCTTCAAATCACAAATAAAAAAATTAGGGATTTCTTTTGATTGGAGTAGAGAATTTTCGACGACTGATCCCGAATATTACAAGTGGACACAGTGGCAGTTTTTAAAGTTCTTTGAACATGGTTTAGCGTACAAAGCCAAGAAGAACATCAATTGGTGTCCAAAGTGTAAGACTGGTCTTTCCAATGAAGATTCCTCAGGAGGCGTTTGTGAACGTTGTGGAAGCACCGTTGTTCAAAAGGAAAAAGAGCAATGGATGCTCAAGATGAGTGATTATGCTGACCAGTTATTAGAGGGCCTTGCGGATACGGATTTCGAAGAAAAGGTGAAAGTTGCTCAAGTAAACTGGATTGGAAAGAGTATGGGAGCAGAAGTAGATTTTCCTCTAAAGGGATTAGACGATAAGCTTACCGTCTTTACGACTCGTCCGGATACTTTGTATGGGGTGACGTTTATGGTCATCGCCCCAGAACATCCTTATCTTTCGAAGTATCAAACGCAAATAGAAAATTTCGATGAAGTAGTGGCATACCAAGAACAGGCAAAACGTAAGACAGAATTTCAAAGAACGCAACTTGCAAAAGAAAAAACAGGGGTCCTTGTTTCAGGACTTACCGCCATCAATCCGATTACGAAAAAGGAAATTCCAATTTATATTTCCGATTATGTCATGATGGGATATGGAACAGGAGCCATTATGGCGGTTCCAGCACACGATCAACGTGACTATGAATTTGCTAA
>CARZYU010000023.1:10376-14277 GCA_949113215.1 uncultured Bacilli bacterium
TTGCTAAAAAATTTGGAATGGAAATCATCCAGGTAATCGAAGGTGGCGATATTTCCAAGGAGGCTTATACGGGGGATGGACCAATGATTCATTCTGGTATTTTAGATGGACTCGACAATAAGCAAGATTCCATTCTAAAAATGCTTGCATATTTGGAAGAAGCAGGAATTGGACGTAAGAAGGTGAACTATCGTCTTCAAGATTGGATCTTTACGAGACAACGTTTCTGGGGAGAACCAATTCCACTTGTTTATTGTAATGATTGCGGTTGGGTTCCTGTTTTAGAAAAAGATCTTCCAGTTCTTCTTCCGGATGTGGCAGAGTACGAACCAACGGACGATGGAGAAAGCCCACTAGCAAGAATTCCTGAATTCGTCAATACGACTTGTCCACATTGTGGAAAGGAAGCGCGAAGAGAAACGGATACGATGCCAAACTGGGCAGGATCAAGTTGGTATTGGTTACGTTATATGGATCCTAAGAATGAAAAGGAATTTGTGTCGAAGGAAGCGCTCAATTACTGGGGTAAAGTCGATTGGTACAACGGTGGGATGGAACATGCGACAAGACATTTGCTCTATGCACGTTTTTGGAATCAATTCCTCTATAACATCGGGCTTTTGCCAAACAAAGAACCATTTAAAGTGCGTGCTGCTCATGGTATGATTTTAGGCGATGGTGGCGTCAAGATGAGTAAGAGTCTTGGAAATGTTGTCAATCCAGATGATATGGTAAAAGAATATGGAGCAGATGCTCTAAGAACGTATGAAATGTTCATTGGTGATTATGAAAAGGAAGCAGTTTGGAGCGAACAAGGTTTAAATGGTTGCAAACGTTTCTTGGATCGCGTTTGGAAGATAGGAACCAAAGTGATCAAAAAGGACTCTTATACGAAAGCCTTGGAAGGGCCAATCCATCGTGCGATTAAAAAAGTAACCGATGATATCGATCATTTGGAGTTCAATACAGCTGTTTCTACTTTGATGAGTTTACTTAACCTGATGGAAAAGGAAGAACAAATTACCTCTTTGGATTATCGAACGTTCCTTCACTTACTTAACCCAATCGCACCTCATATGACAGAAGAATTAAATGAAACATACGAATTGGGAATGGTTCTTTGTGAGTCTTCTTGGCCTACTTACGAAGAAGATAAATTAGTGGAGACGAATAAAGAAATTGCCGTTCAAGTGAATGGAAAAGTGAGAGCAACGATTGAAATTCGTGTGGACGAATCCGAAGATTCCATCAAAGAAAAGGCACTGGAATGTGAAAATGTCAAACGTCATTTGGAAGGAAAAGAACTTGTAAAGGTTATTGTAATTCAAGGAAAAATTGTCAATATTGTAGTGAAATAGGGTAGTATAACTACCCTATTTTTTTGACAAAAAAACAGGACTATGTTAAAATAAGTCTCGTTTTGGAGGGGAAAGAATGAAAGATAAAAAATTTAAGATAAAAAATTTGGATATTCGAAGAGCTGCTGCCATTGCTAGTATTGCTTTGGTGATTCCAACTACGATCGTTGGACTTGATATGGCCTTTGCACCAACGAGATCGATCGCTTATTGTGAAGAAGAGTTAGCTCCTGGTAAGTTAGAAGATCTTTCCGTGAAGGTATATCCTTGTACAATTACCAATCCCGAAGCTCTTTTAGAAAATGGATATGAACTTACAGGAAATCAAGTTTCTTTGATTCCCATTAAAGAAAACAAAGAAATATTAGAACAGTATCAAAAACGATTTCAAACGATCACCTTATATCAATATTTAAAGAAAACAAAAAATTCAGAACTTATGGGGATGACTTCTTTCAAAAATGGTGAATACAATACAGGGGTATCCATTGACTGTGAACCAGAGTATCGAGGAGTAAAACTTTTAGCAAATGGAGAAATAAGATTGAGTGATTTTTATGCGAAAGATTTTCAACAGTTATTAGATTCTGGATATCCATTCTATATCAGTTCCAATGGTCTTTCGAAAGATTATCAGGACGCCCAATTGCTTGTAAAATTAAAGAAATAAAGCGAGAGAAATCTCGTTTTTGTTTGCAAGAAGCAGGAGTATAGTATAATTGTTATAGAATAGGGGTTGTTAATATTGGAAAAGGAAAAAATAGACCTGCTGTTTTAAGAAGTAACGTTAAAATCAAGAGTGGAAGTGGAACCAAGAATGATCCTATACGTTAACACTGGAATGGGCTGTCTCATTCCTTTTTTGACAATATTTTTAAATGGAGGGCTTTAAACTTTGATTAGGTGATAAGTATGAAGGTTAAAGTTTTTGATGAGAGTCATGAAAAAGATTTAGAAGCGAGTATCAATGATTTTCTTTCCGATTTGGAAGGGGAAGTGATTGATATCAAATATCAAGTTTCGGTTTCGTTGTTTTCGGAAGAACAAATTTATTGTTTTTCGGCCATGGTGATTTATTTACCAAAGTAGAATCCATTCACCTTTTGTAAGAAAAGCGTGATATACTAAAAGTAGCAGGAAGTGAAGTTGTATGCAAAAGAACTGGTTAAAATGGATTACGGCTACTTTAGGAATTCTTTTTCTTCTTTTTTCGTTTCCTATGTTATCGTATCGAGGAACTTTTTTGATCGGTTACTCTTGTGTGTTTTTGGTTGGGATGATCTTGTATACTCATTTTTTTGTTCCTCATTTTTTAAGACGAGTTCAAAGTCAAAATGGGGGATATTCCTTACTTCTTTTTTCAAATATCCGCTATTTGAAACGAATTTCCATTGCTCTTTTCTTGTTACTTTCAATACTTCTTTTTTTCCTTAGTCCTCTTTTCGCAAAATGGATGGAACATGGGGAACTTGGCTCTTTCTTACGTATCATTAGTCTGTTCCCAGTTCCTTTGATTTTAATAGGAATTTACAGCAGTTTTTTTCAAATGAAGTATTGGAAAGATGTCGTGATCAAGGTCAATCTATGGGTTGTCCTCTTAGCCTTTGTCTTTTATTTCTTTGGTTATTTCTTTCTGGTTTTCTTGGGAAAACAAAGTATTCTTTTCTTTTTACAACTTTGGTTTTTGATGTGTTTGTTTCTCCTTGTGATGGAATATGGTTACCTTCGTATTCTCAGTAAAAAACATCATGAACTTTTAAACAAGGCGGATTTAAGTCCTCAAAAAATTTCGATAAAAAAGACTTGGAAAGAAAATAAGACTTTATTATTGGTTCTTTTCAGTCAGTTTCTGTTATTTCTTGGATATCGTGTTGTACTTTCGCTTTATTTGCCCTCTGTCTTACATCATAAATTTTATATGAGCATTTCCCGAGTGGAAGAAGTTATGAGTGATTATCTATTTTATAGCTTCTTTCTACAGTTGCTTCTTCTTTTTGTTTCCTTCTTTTCGGTCAGTCGTTTTCTCAAAAAAGAAACGAGTTCTTCCTTTTCAGAAACAGCCAAAAAGGTGATGAATTATTGGACATCTTTTCTTTCTAAATTATTTCCTGTTTTTGTTTTTTTGATTATTATTTCTTCGGAGTTGTTTCAAATGATTTACGGAATCCACGAAGGAAACGGCTTGCTGTTTGGTCTTGATTTGGCTTCTACTTTGTTATTATCTATGATCATTGTCTTAGAGTGTTTTCTGCTTCGATTTGGAAGTCATCGTATCTTAATCATTGGTAATGTTCTATTCTTTGTCGGTAAATGGTTTTTTTCCACTTCTATTATGACAAGCTTTTATAAGATGGGAGTAGCACCGATTCTTGGAGTGCTAGTGAGTGATCTTTGTCTTTTTCTGATTCTACTTTTCCTTTTTCTCATTCGACTTCATTATGTAACCAAAAGTTCTTATGAAAAAACAGTTAGAGACGGAATGGGGTATCTCACTTCTTGCACTTTGGCAGGAACACTTACACTACTTATGAAGAAATTAGCAT
>CARZYU010000024.1:0-4848 GCA_949113215.1 uncultured Bacilli bacterium
AAACCCGTTGGTTTCTACTTTCAAAAGATCATGCAAAAGGGAAGTAAAAATATGGATTATCGACTACAGGGATATTCAACGGACGAAATTTCTCTCTTGGAAGAGTTTGATACGACGTATCAAAATAGTAAACTCATTAAAAGTATGAAATATACAGAAAAAGGATTTGGAGCTTATACGAAGTTATGTTCCAATGATCAAGTTTCTTCGATGTTAACATTAGTGGAACAGAAAATAAACGAAGCCATTCAAGCTATGATCGAAGGAAAGTTTGACATCAACCCAAAAGTCATTGGAAAAGAGAACGTCAGTTGTACCTATTGTCCATTTCAGGACATCTGTTTTCATACCGAAAAAGATCTTGTTTATCTTTCCAAACAAGAAAAAAATGCATTTTTAAAAGAAGGTGAAGGAAATGCCTAATTGGACAAAAGAACAACTGCAAGCGATCAACCAAGAGGGAAGTAACCTCATTGTCTCAGCAGGAGCAGGAAGTGGAAAGACAGCAGTTTTAACTGCTAGAGTGATTCGAAAGTTAAAGTCAGGAATTCATATCGATGAGCTTCTGATCTTGACCTTTACCAAGGCTGCAGCCAAAGAGATGAAGGAACGAATTCGAAAAGCCATTCTAGAAGAAGACTCTCTAAGAGAAGAATTAGAACGATTGGACTCTTCTTATATTACGACGTTCGATAGTTATGTCTTATCGGTTTTAAAAAAATACCATTATTTACGAAACCTTCCCAAAAACATTAAGATTACAGAAAGCAGTCTAGTGGAACTGGAAAAAGCAAAAACAGTCGATCGTATTTTTGATTTTTATTACGAAAAGCAAGATCCTATTTTTGAAAAGATGATCGAGCATTTTTGCTTAAAAGACGATAAAAGTTTTCGACAAAATCTCTATCGTGTTTATCAAAAATTAGAGAACATCTACAATTTAGAAGAATTCCTTTTGAACTATGATTCTCGTTACCAAACGACAGGAAAAAGAGAAAAGGTGAAACATTCATTTCTTTCCTTTTTAAAAGAAAAAAGAAATGAGTTAGAAGATATGGTAACGCACTTTCCAAGTGACGATGGGGATTTCTTGGGAAAACCGTTTTTGGAAGCAGAAACCTATGAAGCAATGTATCAAGCAAAAGAAATGAAACTTCCTAATCTTCCAAGAAATAGTGAGGAAGAAACAAAAGAGGCCAAAGAAAATTTGAGCAACTTATGGAAGGAGATTCTTTCTTATTTTCCTTATCGGACACTAGAAGAGTGGGAAGAAAATGAGGAGAAGATTCAAGATGAAATTTCTTTGCTTGTTCACATGTTACAAGAAATTCATCGGCAAATCACTTCTTGGAAAAAAGAACATCATTATTTTGAATTTCAAGATGTGGCCTTTGAAGTGATTTCTTTATTGGAAGAAAACGATTTGGTACGAACTACCATTCGCGATCATTTTCAAGAAATTTTATTGGATGAATACCAAGATACCAATGATATTCAAGAACACTTCATCTCTCTCATTAGCCATCATAATGTCTATATGGTAGGAGATATCAAACAATCGATTTACCGTTTTCGAAATGCCAACCCTTATTTATTCAAAGCAAAGTACGATGCTTATCGTTTAGGACAGGATGGTTCTAAAATCGATTTGGATCGGAACTTCCGTTCCAGAAAGGAAACCCTCGATGATATTAACCTCATCTTTGATTCTCTCATGGATGATGAACTAGGGGATGCTTCTTACCGCAAAGAACATCGTATGGTCTTTGGAAATGAGACTTACGAAAAAGAAGGAAAGAACGGGGAAGATCATCATATGGAACTTTGGAATTATCCATTGGATCAAAAAACTGTTTTTTCCAAAGAAGAGATCGAAGCCTTTTTAATCGCTGAAGATATCAAAAAGAAGGTAGAAGAACATTATCCCATCTTTGATGTCAAAAAGGGAACCTTTCATGAAGCGAAGTTTTCAGATTTTGCCATTCTATTGGATCGATCGACTTCGTTTGAACTCTATAAAAAAATATTCGTTTATCTAAATATCCCTCTTTCTTTATGGAAAGATGAAATCATTACAGGTGGTATGGATCTGTTTGTGTTACGAAATCTTTTCAAATTCATTTTAAAAATAAGAAAAAAAGAATTTGATTCGGAATTTCGTTATGCGTTCACTTCCGTTTCTCGTAGTTTCTTATGTAAGTTATCCGATGAAGAAATCAGTGACTGTTTTTTGAACGACAGTTTTACTTCGACAGAACTCTATCAAAAATGTGAAAAAATTTCTTGTAATCTTTCCAGTCTTTCTTGTGAACTTCTTTTAACAGAGATCCTAGAAGAATTTTCTTACTACGAGAAACTCATTACCATTGGTGATGTGGAAGATGGCTTATTACGTTTAGAGTACCTTCACAATTTAGCGTCTTCGATGGATGAAACTGGTTATTTGGTGGAGGAGTTTGTAGACTTTTTGGACGATCTCATCGAAGAAGGAATTCTTCTTCGTTATCAACTTCCTAAAGTAGAAGGAGACAGTGTGAAATTGATGACGATTCACAAATCAAAGGGATTAGAGTTTCCTATTTGTTACTATGCAGGGCTTTCTAGCAAATTCAACATTCAGGATATGAAGGAAACGATTCTATTTGATAAAGAATATGGAATCCTTCTTCCCTTTACCTTGGATGGAGAACTTCGTCATTCCATGGAGTATTATCTATTAAAAAATCGTTATCTAAGAGAAGAGATCAGCGAAAAAATGAGACTCTTTTATGTGGCTATGACAAGAGCAAAAGAAAAGATGATTTTTATCTCTCCTTGGAAAGAAAAAAATTCTTTCTTTGAGCAAGGAATGATTCCATTAAGAAAAAGACAACTTGCAAGGTCCTTTCTTGATTTTCTAGAAGCTAGCAGTTCCGTTCTTACTCCTTATCGAAAAGAAAAATGGCCATCTCATCTTTCCAAAGAGTATCTTAGCAAAACAACTTCTGTAGAAGTAATTACCAAGATGGGGGATTCTCTGTTGGAAGTGGAGGAATTGGAAGAGAACACGGAAATTACCAATGAAGTGCGTTTTTCCAAACAGGTCAGTTCTCTTTTAAACAAAGAAGAAGAGGCAAAGATGAAGCTTGGAAAAGAACTTCATGCTGTATTAGAAACCATCGATTTTCTTCGTCCAGATGTTTCAGATTATGGACTTGATCCTTATTACGAAGCAAAAATAAAAAGCTTTTTTCGGCAAGACTTCATGCAAGATTTAGAACATAGCAAGTGGTATCGTGAGTTGGAGTTTTACGATGGTCATCGTCATGGAATCATCGACTTGGTGATCGAAAGAGAAGATAAGTTGATCTTGGTCGATTACAAATTGAAACATACCAACGATCCTCATTATTTAGAACAGTTAGAAGGGTATCTTATTTATTTGAAAAAGAAAAGCACAAAGCCAATCGAAGTATATCTTTATTCGATTTTGGAAGAAAAGAGTATTCCACTCACCTTGGAGCTAAATGGTGTATTATCTTGATTTTTTCTCTATTTTATGGTATATTATAGGCCGTTAAAAAGGGAGAAAGAAAAATGGATCAAGTAAAAGAAAAAACAGAAGCAGAACTTTTAAAAGAAATCGACGAATTGAAACCTCAAATTCGACATTTGAGAATTGCTAAGAATACATTTGCTTTGATAGAGTACGGAACCTTAGCAGTTGCTACTTCCTTTGGAGTGACTTCAGGGAATGTTTTACCGTTCTGGTTGTTTCCTATTCTCGCTTCTGGTATATATGGATGTCTTTTTGCAAATCGGTACCATTATTTAAAAGGACAGCAAGAAGAATTACAAATACAGTATGTCTTAAAAAGAATGAACGATGCGTCAAATAAAAGAAAATGATCCAAAAAATCAGGGTCTTTTTCTTTGCAAGAAGGAAAAAGTATGCTATGCTTAGCAATGTATCAAAAGAGGTGTAGTAAGATATGGATAAAATCTATGTATTTGGGCATAAGAAACCGGATACCGATTCGGTCACATCTGCCATTGCGCTTGCATATTTAAAAAGACAATTGGGATTAAATGCAGAAGCGAGAGTACTCGGTCGAATCAATAGCGAAACAAAGTATGCCTTAGATTACTTTGGAGTAGAAGAGCCACCTTTTTTAAACGATGTGAAAGTACAATTACAAGATGTCAATTATCATAAGGGACTTTTCTTAAAAGAGACGGCTTCCATTTATGATGGATATAATGTAATGAGTGAAAAGGAAGTGACAGGACTTCCTATCGTCGATGAGAGAAATCGCTTTCAAGGACTCATTACGATCAAAGACTTAGCCAAATTTTTTATCGGTGGAGATATGACCTCTCTTTGTACTTCTTACGATAATATTTTAAGAGGTTTGGAAGGGGAAGAAATTTTACGTTTTCAAGATGAAATTGCTGGGCAACTGAAAGTAGCATCGTATCGTAGTACGACTTTTTTAGAAACCATCGATTTATTGAAAGATGATATTTTGATTGTGGGAGATCGTCATAGTATCATTGAATATGCGGTCAACTCGAAGATTCAACTTTTAGTCGTAGTAGGAAACGGTGAGATTAAAAAAGAACATTTGGAGATTGCCAGACAAAATAAGGTAAACATCATAAGAACCCATTACGATACCCTTCATACCGCTAAGTTGATCTTTGTTACCAATTATTTAAAAACCATTTTAGGAAGTGCTAGAATTATCAGCTTTGATCAAAACGATTACTTTGATGATTTTGTCGAAGTGACAAATAAACTAAAGCATACCAATTATCCTGTCTTAAACAAACGAAAAGAATGTCTAGGACTTCTTCGTACCTCCGATT
>CARZYU010000024.1:4888-8415 GCA_949113215.1 uncultured Bacilli bacterium
CAGAGAAAAAGAGAAAGCAAGTCATTTTAGTAGATCATAGTGAAAAAAGTCAAAGTGTCGATGGATTAGAAGAAGCCGAAGTGTTAGAAGTAGTCGATCATCATAACTTGGGGACTTTGACAACTTCCAATCCTGTCAGTATTCGTTGTATGACCGTAGGATGTACAGGTACGATCATCTATCAGTTGTATTTGGAAAATGGAATTGAAATTCCGAAAAAGATTGCTGGACTCATGCTTTCTGGTATTTTATCGGATACGTTATTGTTCAAGTCACCTACGACTACTTCACTTGATCAAGAAACGGCTTTGAAGCTTGCTAAGATTACCGAAGTGGATGTTAGCACTTATGGACTTTCGATGTTGAAGGCTGGTACTTCGATAGAAGGAAAGACGATAGAAGATATTCTTTATACCGATTTCAAAGTTTATCCGATGAATGAAAAACAAATTGGAATTGGTCAATTCTTTACGTTCCATTTCGAAGTGATTCTCTTTGTGACAGATATTTTGAAGAATGGATCTTACGTGATCTATAGTGACAAAGCCAAAAATCTTTTGGAAAGAGCTTACTTGGTCGAGGAAATGGAAGAAGGATATTATCTTCCAGGAGTTGTCTCAAGAAAAAAACAAGTAGTTCCTTATTTATCAGAAGTGGTGGATGGACATTAAACAGGAATTTTCCTGTTTTTTTTACAAATTTTTTGTAAATTTATAGTATACTACTATTAGGGTGAAGAGAATGGAACAATCATATGAAGTAATATTAAAGACTTTAGAAGAACAATTGAAAGAACATAATCGTCAAATGATGTACCTTGAAACAACATTTTCGATTTCGAACGATAAGAAGATATGTACAATTACTTTGAAGAGGGAAAACAACGAGCAACTTAAGAACCGTTATCAATCAACGGTAGCTTATGATAAACAAAAGGTAGAAGAATTTTTGAACTTGTTCATTTTTGTGCCTTGCATGGAGCCGTGGAAGCAACAAGTCGATCGGCTAATCAGGATAACAGTGGAGCCATCAACGATAAAGTGGTCTTCAGCAATCATCATGTTTTGTATTTGGAAAATGTTGAATACGACTTGGTAGAACGACTTGCAAATTCCATCAAAGGTGTTACGCCAAGTAAGTATCTAAGTAGAGTGGAAGAAACATCGGTATTTGTAGAAAGTAGTAGAGGATTCTCTTCTTTCAAAGTAATTGCCTTCTTAGTGACGATTGTTGCAACTTTATTGTTTGTGGTAGCATTTTTGTATCAGTAAAAAGAAAGTAGTGTGGGAAAAGATGTATTGGGATTTAATTGTTTTAGCAATCATTATTATTGTGGTTATTGTTTGTTTTCGACGTTTTTCTAGTTTTGTCTATGTCATCGGACTTTTGGATGTTTTCTTAAGGGCTTTGACTCTTGTCAAAAATCACATTGGACTTCCTGATGTCGCAGGACTCATTGGAAAATACATTCCAGAAAGTATTCCAGCGGTCATTGGAAGGTATGCGGAAGGTATTTTCTATACCTTACTCATTTGGGCCTTTATTATCTTGGATTTCATCTTCTTTGGTTATGTCTTTAAAACATTTTGGCATAAGAAAAAATAAAGAAAAAGAGAAGAAACGACAAAGTTTGCTCGTTTCTTTTTTTATACTCTTTTTGGAGATGAGTTCATGAAGATCTACTTGGATTTAATTTTTCTTTTGAACTTTGGAATGGATTTTTTACTTCTTTTAACTTTAAACCTCCTTTTAAAACGAAAACGAAAGATTCGCTTTCTTCTGTTAGGAAGTTTGGTAGGTTCTAGTAGTATTTTCCTTCTTTTCCTAAAACAAAGTTCGCTTACGTTATTTTTATGGAAATTTGGAATCAGTATTTTGATGCTTCTACTTGGCTTCGGTTTTCATGATCTCAAGTATTTTCTAAAAAATTTCGTCTCTTTGTACCTACTCAGTATTTTAGTAGGAGGCTTCCTTTATTTTTTGAATCTCCAGTTTTCTTATCAAAATGTTGGACTGGTGTTTTTCCATAATGGATTCAGTATCAACTTTCTGGTTTTATTACTTGCTTCTCCTATCATTTTATTTCTTTACCTCAAACAATATCGTGAGAAGAAAAAGTATCAATACTATCATGAAGTGACACTTTATTACCAAAAGAAAAAATTAACCTTACGTGGTTACATCGACACTGGAAACAAACTACATGACCCATATTCCAGGAAACCTATTCATTTACTCTATGATCCAAAACTGAAGTACAAGGAAGAAGATTGCTTATTGGTTCCTTATTCGAGTTTAAACCATCATGGTTTGTTAAAATGTCTTCGTTGTTCCAAGATCATTTTAGATGGAACAACCGATTATGAAAATATTTTAGTAGGGCTTTCCGAAAGACCGTTTCATTTAGAAGGGGTCGATCTCATTTTAAATCAAGATTATTTGGAGGGATAACAATGATAAGTATTTTATTTTTAGTATTGTACGTCGTAGAGAAACTAAGTTCGTGGCTTTCTTCGGTTTTTTACGTTGGTTCGACCGATGTTTTGCCAGAACCACTTTCCAAAGAGGAAGAAGAGTACTACTTGATTCAAGCTACCGATGGAGACAGTTTTGCAAGGGATAAATTGATTGAGCATAATTTACGTCTCGTCGTTTTTTTAGCGAAGAAGTATGAAAATACAAGAGTGGATTTGGAAGATTTGGTAAGCATTGGAACCATTGGTCTCATCAAAGGGATCAATACCTTCAGTATGCATCGACAATGAAATTTTGATGTATTTGAGAAAGAACAGAAAGACGAGAACTGAAGTCAGTTTTGATGAGAGCTTAAGCTTTGATAGTGATGGAAACGAACTTCATTTGGAGGATATTTTAGGGACCCCAAGTGATATCGTTACCAAAGGAATCGAAGACGAGACGGAACGAACCTTAGTTATGAGTGAAATTTGTAAACTGGATGCTAGAGATAGGGATATCGTTATCTTACGTTATGGCTTGATGGGAAAGAAAGAAATGACTCAAAAAGAAGTAGCTGACCTTTTGGGAATCAGTCAATCGTATATTTCCAGAATCGAAAAGAAAGTGATAAGAAGGTTAAAAAACGTTTTGAAATTTTAAAAAAGGAAGAAATCATCTTCTTTTTCTTTTGGGAACTTGTTACAATGAAAAAGAAGATAGGAAGTGTAGTATGGCAAAGTTATATTTTCATTATGGAGCGATGAATTCAGGTAAGAGTACGATTTTGATGCAAGTAGCCTTCAATTACGAAGAACAAAATATGAAAGTTCTTTTATGGAAACCAAAACTGGATACCAAAGGGGAGGATCATTTGGAAAGTCGAATTGGTTTGAAGAGAAAAGTTGATCATTTAATCGAAGATGGGGAAGACTTGGTTCATTATTTTAAGAATCTTCCAGATTATCGAGAAGTTTCTTGTATTTTAATTGATGAAGCACAGTTTTTAGAAGAAGAACAAGTGGATCAATTATTGGAGATTGCCTCTTTTTTGGTTGTTTTTGTGATGTGTT
>CARZYU010000024.1:8425-11127 GCA_949113215.1 uncultured Bacilli bacterium
GGTAGTAGTCGTCTTCTTTTGCTAGCGCACGATATCAAGGAAATCAAAACGATCTGTTCTTGTGGGAGAAAGGCAACCCATCAAGTTCGTTTTGTTGGGGATACACCGACCTTTGAAGGAGATCAAGTAGCAATCGATGGCAAGAAGAAAGTTCGTTATGAGTCTTTTTGCAGCAAATGTTACCTAAAGATGAGAAAAAAAGAAACCAAAGAAAAAGGAAAAAAAGTGTAGATTAGAATTTATTTTGAACCATTTCGTGATATCATAGAAATAGATAGGAGGAAAAATATGAAATACGTTTATGCATTCAAAGAAGGAAACAAAGATATGCGTGAACTCTTAGGAGGAAAGGGAGCAAACTTAGCAGAAATGACATCGATTGGTCTACCAGTTCCTCAAGGGTTTACCATTACGACAGAAGCTTGTACCAAGTACTACGATGATGGTAGAGAAATCAGTGAAGAGATTAAGACACAGATCAACGAGTACATTGGCAAGTTAGAAGAGGAAACTGGTAAGAAATTTGGAGATATGGAAAATCCACTTTTGGTATCCGTTCGAAGTGGGGCAAGAGCATCGATGCCTGGAATGATGGATACCATTTTGAATTTAGGATTAAATGAAAAAGTCGTTGAAGTATTGGCGGAAAAGAGTGGCAATCCAAGATGGGCCTTTGATTGTTATCGAAGATTCATTCAAATGTATTCAGATGTCGTTATGGAAGTGGGAAAGAAATACTTTGAAGAGTTAATCGATGCCATGAAAGAAAAGAAAGGTGTCAAATTAGATGTCGAGCTCGATGCCGATGACTTGAAAGAATTAGCAAGAGAGTTCAAACAAGAATACAAAGATAAAATTGGAAACGATTTCCCAGAAGATCCAAAAGAACAGTTGATGGGAGCAATCAAAGCAGTATTCCGTTCTTGGGATAATCCTCGTGCTAACATCTATAGACGTGATAATGATATTCCTTATTCTTGGGGAACAGCTGTTAACGTTCAGGCCATGGCCTTTGGTAACATGGGAGAAGATTGTGGAACGGGTGTTGCTTTGACAAGAGACCCTGCCACAGGAGAAAAAGGATTGTTTGGGGAATTCTTGACGAATGCTCAAGGAGAAGATGTTGTAGCAGGTGTTCGTACGCCAATGCACATCAGCGAAATGGAAACAAAGTTTCCAGAAGCATTTAAAGAATTCCAAAACGTTTGTAAGATCCTAGAAGAGCATTATCGTGATATGCAAGATATGGAGTTTACGGTCGAACATGGAAAACTCTACATGCTCCAAACGAGAAATGGAAAAAGAACGGCCCAAGCCGCTTTGAAGATTGCTTGTGATTTGGTTGATGAAGGAATGCGTACGGAAGAAGAGGCTGTCTTAATGATCGATCCAAGAAACTTGGATACGTTGTTACATCCTCAATTCGATGCGAAGGCGTTAAAAGAAGCAACACCAATTGGAAAAGGATTGGGAGCTTCTCCTGGAGCAGCTCAGGGTAAGATTGTCTTTACAGCCGAAGATGCAGAAAAGTTAGGTCTTGGAGGCAAAGGAGAAAAGGTCATTTTAGTGAGACTTGAAACTTCTCCAGAAGATATCAGTGGTATGAAAGCAGCCCAAGGTATTTTAACCGTTCGTGGAGGAATGACTTCGCATGCTGCCGTTGTTGCCCGTGGAATGGGTTCTTGCTGCGTTTCTGGTTGTGGTGATATCATCATGAACGAAGCCAAAAAAGAATTTACGTTAGCTGGTAAGACTTATCACGAAGGAGATATCATTTCGATCGATGGTACTACAGGTAATATTTACGATGGAGCTATTCCTACCGTAGATGCGACGATTGCGGGAGAATTTGGCCGCGTCATGGCTTGGGCAGATAAGTATCGAACCCTTGGAGTTCGTACCAATGCCGACAATCCAACGGATGCTGCAAAGGCAGTCGAACTGGGAGCAGAAGGAATTGGACTATGTCGTACTGAACACATGTTCTTTGACGAAGAGAGAATTCCTGCTATTCGTAAGATGATTCTATCGGAGACGGTAGAAGAACGTGAAAAGGCACTAAATGCTTTGATTCCATTCCAAAAGGGTGACTTCAAAGCGATGTATAAAGTGTTAAAGGGATTACCAATGACCGTTCGTTATTTGGATCCACCACTTCATGAATTCTTACCAAAAGAGGAAAGTGATATGATTGCGCTTGCCAAAGATATGGGAGTAACATTAGAACACTTAAAACAAAAATGTGATGAACTTCATGAATTCAATCCAATGATGGGACATCGTGGTTGTCGTTTGGCCGTGACGTATCCTGAGATTGCTAAGATGCAAACACGGGCTTTGATGGAAGCAGCAATTGAAGTCAAAGAAGAAGAGGGATACGATATTGTTCCTGAAATCATGATTCCACTTGTTGGAGAAGTGAAAGAATTGAAGTTCGTCAAAGATGTTGTCATCGAGACAGCCGAAGAAGTCAAGAAAGAAAGAAATTCGAATATGGAATACCACATTGGAACGATGATCGAAATTCCAAGAGCTGCCATTACGGCGGATAAGATTGCCGAAGAAGCAGAATTCTTCTCATTTGGTACCAATGATTTAACTCAAATGACCTTTGGTTTCTCAAGAGACGATGCTGGTAAGTTCTTAGGATCTTACTATGAAAACAAAATTTACGAACAAGATCCATTTGCAAGACTCGATCA
>CARZYU010000024.1:11137-12343 GCA_949113215.1 uncultured Bacilli bacterium
TAGTTAAGATTGCAGTGAGCAAAGGAAAAGAAACGAGACCAAACATTAAACTTGGTATTTGTGGAGAACATGGTGGAGATCCATCGAGTGTAGAATTCTGTCATAAGATTGGCCTTACTTATGTTTCATGTTCACCATATCGTGTTCCAATCGCTAGACTTGCTGCAGCACAAGCTAAGATCAATTCAAAACAATAGAGATACATTCATTAACTTGTCACGTGTGAATAAAAACAATTGAAACGATAACGTCTACTTAGTATTAGGGGAAAACAAGTGATGCTTGATAGTGATTTAGCTCGACTTTATGAATGTAAAAATGGTACAAAAGAAATAAATCAAGCAGTCATAAGAAATAAAGAAAAATTTCCTGAAAGATATAGCTGGAAACTGACAAAGGAGGAAAGTGAACATTTTTTGGTCACAATTTGTGACCAAAAAATAGAGACAAGAGGTGGGAAATATGCTAATCCTAGAGTTTTTACAGAACAAGGAGTTGCAATGTTAGCTACTATTTTAAAGTCAAAAGTTGCAACGAAAACAAGCATAGCAATCATGGATGCTTTTGTAATAATGAAGAAATACATCTCATCTTCTCTCCTTGAACAAAAATATATTAATAATCAAGTGATAAAAAATACAGAGGACATAAAATTACTAAGAGAATCGTTTGAAAAATTTGAAGCACAGAGTAGTGTTAACGAAATATATTTTGATGGACAAATCTATGACGCATATTCTAAAATTCAAGAAATATTCAAGGAAGCAAAAAAACAAATTATAATAGTCGATGCTTATGCAGATTACACACTATTAGATATTATTAAAAGATTAAAGGTAGATGTAACTGTTGTTACTAGAGAAAAAAATTTATTAACAGCACAGGATATTTTAAAATACAATAAGCAATATCATAATTTAAGCGTTGTATATAATAATTCATTTCACGATAGATATTTTATACTGGATTACCATATTATTTATCATTGTGGAGCAAGTATCAATCGAATAGGCTATAAAACATTTTCGATTAATTTGATTAGTGATAAAGAAGTAAAGAAAATGTTAATATCCAAAATCAATGAAATTTTTAAAAGTCGTTGACTGTCAATTAAATGAACAATAATTCTAGAAAGAGGATGTTTCTCTTTCTTTTTTGCTATAATAATAGAAGATGGTGATAGAATGAAAACATTATGCGTTGGAC
>CARZYU010000024.1:12353-12782 GCA_949113215.1 uncultured Bacilli bacterium
CGTTACCAGTGGAAGCATTTCCCAAAGAAAATACGAAGAATCGAATTCCAAAAAAAATCGAATGTGGGGGAGGGCCTGCTTCCAATGCCGCATATTTGCTTGCAAAATGGGGAATGGATACTTCGTTTGCAGGAGTCGTTGGGAATGATTTTTATAGCGCTAAGATGGAAGAAGAATTTGAAAACATTGGGGTTGATTTAACCTATTTTCAAAAAAAAGAACAGGCAAAAACTTCTTCTAGTTATATTATTGCGAATACTTCGACGGGAACGAGAACCATTTTAACGGCTCATGAAGAAGCGTTAGGACACTTAGAAAAATCAATCGAAGGATCCTTTGACGCGATCTTAGTCGATGGAGAAGAATTAGAAGCATCGAAGGAGGTTCTTTTGAATAACCCCAATGCCATTTCGGTGATGGACGTTGGTA
>CARZYU010000024.1:12792-13211 GCA_949113215.1 uncultured Bacilli bacterium
ACAGAAGTATTAGGACCTATGGTAACTTACTTTGTCTGTTCTAAGGACTTTGCGGAAGGGTATACCAATACGAAATTAGACGAAGATCTTTCTTCATTGGAACAGGTACACGATCGATTAAAAGCTGATTTTCAAACGAATATTATCATTACCTTAGAGGCAACGGGTTGTTATACGAAGGTAGATGGAGTAGGAAAGTTGATTCCTTCCATTTCTGTGAAAGCAGTAGACTCGACAGGGGCAGGTGATATCTTCCATGGAGCGTTTACCTATTTCATAACGATGGGATATGCTTTAGAAAAAGCGTTGTTACTTTCTAATATAACAGGAGCCATTTCGGTGACGAGACTGGGAAGTAGAAACTCGATTCCAACGCTGGAAGAAGTACTTTCTATGGCGAGGCAATATGATTCTTTATC
>CARZYU010000024.1:13221-14059 GCA_949113215.1 uncultured Bacilli bacterium
TATGCCAAAACTCGATCTTCATGGACAAGATCGAGAAATTACCAGAATCTTAGTCAAAGAGTTTCTCTACGATCAGTGGCGTATGAAGGAAAAAGATGTAGCAATCATTCATGGCATTGGAACAGGGGCGTTAAAAGAGGAAGTTTTTCACGTGTTAAAAAATAATTCTTATGTAGAAGAATATAGTTTGGATCCTTTTAACAGTGGATGTACTTTAGTAAGATTGAAGAGCAAAATTGACAAAAATGAGTTATTTTGATAAAATGTAGGCCAGTTAGATGGCGAATGGGAGGAATCCATAATGAATATAAGTGGAAATCAAATCGCAAGATTATTCTTGGGAAAAACCGAACGAAATGGAAGAACAGTGAATGTTTGTTACGCTGTAACAAACGATGGTTATCCTATGGAATACGTCGAAGGAGAACACAATCAAGAATTGATCCGTCTCACCCAGGAATTTGCGTTCGCAAACAATGCAGTTCTCTCGAATGGTCATGTGGACTTTAGAGCACTTAAGAACCAAGGCTTGTATGAAGTAGTAGAAGATAAATTTCAAGTCGATCGTGAAGCATTTGAACAAGCAGAACGTTATTATTGTGATAGCAAAGAAGAAATTCTCGTTCATGATTTGACATACGGAATTGCCAATCAGTATTATCAAGATATGGTAAATAAAAATAGAACTTGGTGGCTTAGTCCCAGTGGAGTAGAACTGGCAAGTGCGACAAGAAAAAAAGAGACTTTTCAAAATCCCTATCATGGAAGTGGAGCTACTTATCTAGCTGCCGTTTCCAAAGTTGAAGAATATAAGAAGAATGATTTCGAAACGTATCAA
>CARZYU010000025.1:0-2571 GCA_949113215.1 uncultured Bacilli bacterium
AAACGCATACAACGAAGGATTTTGTATGCAATGTATCTTTCTCATTTTACGCACGATAAGCCTTATCGAAAGAGCGCCAAGGCAGTAGGGGATATCATGGGTAATTTCCATCCTCATGGTGATTCCTCGATTTACGATGCGATGATTCGCATGAGTCAACCTTGGAAGATGAGAGAGACCTTTATCGATGTTCATGGAAACAATGGTTCCATCGATGGAGATGGTCCAGCAGCATCGAGGTATACCGAAGCAAGACTTGCTAAAATTTCGGAGGAGATGCTTACTTCCATTTCGAAAAATACAGTCGAAATGACTTATAACTACGATGATACGCAATTAGAACCTACGGTACTTCCCGCAGCTTTCCCCAATCTTCTAGTAAATGGCTCGACAGGAATTAGTGCAGGTTATGCGACTAATATTCCTACCCATAATTTAGGAGAAGTCATCGACGCGACGATCAAACGGATTGAAAGCCCTAATTGTAGGTTGGATAGTATTTTAGAATTATTACCAGGACCTGATTTCCCAACTGGTGGGGTGGT
The DNA here is from genome assembly GCA_949113215.1 of uncultured Bacilli bacterium. Lineage (GTDB taxonomy): Bacteria > Bacillota_I > Bacilli_A > RF39 > UBA660 > CARZYU01. Next base: position 546 of record CARZYU010000025.1, read on the forward strand.
CGAAGGAAAAATGGGACTTATCGATGCTTATACCAAAGGAAAAGGTAAGGTCGTTTTAAAGGCAAAAACCGAAATTGTCAAGAATGGAAAAAGTCAACAAATTATCGTTCATTCGATTCCATACGAGGTTGTCAAAGAACAGTTAATTAAAAAAATAACGGATATTAAATTAGATAAAAAGATTGAGGGAATCAACGACATTATTGATGAATCCGATTATGAGCTTATGGCCAGGATTGTGATCGATCTTAAAAGTAATGCCAATGCAGAACTCATTTTAAATTATCTTTTGAAAAATACCGACTTACAGGTGAACTACAATTTCAACATGGTAGCAATTGTCAATCGCCGTCCTAAGCTAGTTGGTATTTTAGAAATATTAGATGCTTTCATCGCTCACCAAAAGGAAGTAGTGACGAGAAGAACCCAATTTGATTTGGATCATGCGAAATTGCGTTATCATATTTTAGAAGGATTGAAGAAAGCGATCAGTATTTTAGATGAAGTCATTCGGGTGATTCGAGCAAGTAAAAATAAAGCAGATGCGATTGGCAATTTGGTCAAAGAATTTGCATTTACCGAAGAACAAGCCAAGGCGATTGTTGAACTGCAACTTTATCGTTTGACCAATACCGATATTGTCGATTTGGAAGAACAGATGAGGGAATTAGAGAAGAGTATCAACATCTGGAGTCAAATTTTAACTAACGAAGAGGCTTTGAAACATGTCATGAAAACGGAACTTCGTTTGATCAAAAAAGAATATGCCAATCCAAGACGAACGGAAATCAAAGATGAGGTAACCGAGATTAAAATTGATAAAGTGGACATCATTCCAAAAGAAACAGTCGTGGTAGCCGTAACCAAGGAAGGATATTGTAAACGTGTCAGTGCGAAAAGTTATGCTTCTCGTAGTGATGATGATTCGACGTTAAAACCAGGCGACTATGTGATCGGTCTTTATGAAATGTCGACTTTAGATACGTTGCTCCTCTTCACCAATCAAGGAAATTACTTGTTCCTTCCTGTTCACGAACTTCCTGATTTGAAATGGAAGGAGCTTGGAAAACACGTCAATAATTTGGTTGCTTTGGAACAAGGAGAAGAAATCGTGGGAAGTATTCCTGTTTCTAATTTTGAAGGAAACAAGGAAGTGGTGATGCTTTCGAAAGATGGAATGATCAAACGTAGTCCTTTGAAAGAATTCAAGGTAACGCGTTATTCCAAACCGATTACTTGTATGAAATTAAAAGCAAACGATGAGATGTTCTTTGCTTCTCTTATAACAAAACAGGATATTTTCTTAGGAACGACAAATGGTTATGGACTTTGGTTTGATCTTTCGGAAGTGCCTGTGGTTGGTTTGAAGACCAGCGGAGTCAAGGCAATCAACTTGAAAGATGATAGGGTCGTAAGTTGCTCTTTATTTGATCCAACCAAAGAAGAGTATGTTTCGATTCTTACCACCAAAGGAACGGGAAAACGAGTTAAACTGTTGGAATTTGAAAAGAGTTCGAGAGCAAGACGTGGGCTTCTCTTGTTCCGCGAAGTGAAGACGAATCCATATTCTCTTTTGGCTTCTTTTATCACCGATAGTAAACATCATATTGGAGTCAAAGGAAAGGATATTACCATTTTGAAATTAACGGAACTTCCAATTATGGACCGTTATTCGAGTGGTAGTGTCTTATGCAAAGAGGAATTATCTTCCGCATTCCTCGTAAGAGAACTCGAAAAAGAAACTAAGGAGGAAGAGAAAGTAATACCAGTTCCTCCCAAAAAAGAACAAGTTTCACTCAAGGAAATTGATGATCGTCTGATGACAATCGATGACTTTTTGAAAGATTAGGTTGTTGAAATAAATTCAATAACCTTTTTGTTTTCTGCAAAACAAGAAAAATGAAGGAGTCACATTGTCAAGAACGAAAAAGTTTGTTATGATTAGAAAGAATAGAAAAGAGGTTGTAGAAACATGAAAGAAAAAAGATACCTGGTTCCTCCCTTTCTCCTTTATCTTTTGATGGTT
>CARZYU010000025.1:2589-3550 GCA_949113215.1 uncultured Bacilli bacterium
CCCTGTTTTAAAGATGGTAATGCCAAAGAAGGAAGAGAAACCTCCAGTCGAACGAAAAAAAATAGCTTCTTTGAGTTGCCAAAGAGAACTCATGAATTCCAGTTATATGAATGAAAGAGTACATTTGGTATACGAGGAGGATCAAATTACAAAGTTGACCTATTTTTATACGAAAGGAACGCTTACGGTTCCAAATGATCAAGTGGCTTATCAAGTGGGACAACTTATGACGATCGAAGGGGCAGAGGTAACCGATGAGACAGAACAAACGAAAATTGTCTTTTTGCAAGAAACAGCAGTTAATTTGTTGACTTCGCTTGCCAATCAAACAAACACGACCAATTCTTCCGAAGGATCTGTCCCTCCTTTGGAGACTCCCGTAGATCTTTCTTTGGAAGGAAGACAAACCTGGTTTGAAACGTTAGGGTATACTTGTCAGGTTTTGAGAGCTTAATTAAAAAAGGAAACTAGCATTTGCTAGTTTTTTTCATTATCTCTTCCTTTTTCACTAACATATATAATAGTAGGTGATATGTTATGGAGTTTATTTTAAAGTATTGGATTCAGTTCTTTTTTGGACTGGTAATTTCTTTTGCAACTTATTTGTATCATTGTTTGAAAAAGTATTACAAACAACTCGAAGCAACCAAAAAAATGACACTTCTCCTCGCTAAAATTGAAATCATCAATCTTTATGAACAAGTAAAAGATAAAGATGATATTTCGATTCGAGAAAAAGAGAAGATGATGGAGCTTTACAATGAATATTCTAAATTTGAACAATGTGATATCATCTATGACATCATGGAAGAAATTGGTGGAAAAAAGATAGAATAGGAGGGGCATATGGATATTTTAGTAACCGAAGAACTTTGGACTTTGCTTTTGATTAGTTTGACATTTTCCATCTTTTTGATGGCTTTGATTCAAAAATTCAAAACTTTGTCTTGGCTTCGAAAAA
>CARZYU010000025.1:3560-10121 GCA_949113215.1 uncultured Bacilli bacterium
ATATGGGTTTTAAATTTCTTTTTTGCATTCTTGATGGGAATTCCTTTTAGTATGTTTTTCTATGAACTTTCTTTAGTGGAATCGATTTGGGTTAGTGTCTTTGGCTTCATCGGAGCGCCTAGTTTGTACGAGGCTTTGAAAAAACAAAACATTGTTTCTTACAAACCAAAATCGTTGAAAGAAGTTGTTTCCATTCCAAAGGAGAATGAAATTAAGAGAGGTGATAATCGTGTTGATTCTGGGAAGTGATAGGTATGTTACCCAAGACTATGCGCATCATCAAACAGCCGAAGACTATTCGGGAGAACATTTGTCTGTCGTTAAAATTGTTGGAAGTGCCAAGGTGATTCGTGTCGTCAATCATTATCTACCTCACGAAGATTCTCTCAATTACCAAGAATTCTTACGAAGACAGTACGAGTGGAAGGATGGAGATTATTATAACTGCATTTCCCTAACAGGAAAGCAAGTACGTTATCACAAAGATGAACTAGGAGGTAACTGTATTGAATTAGAAGGTACGATCGATGGAGAACCTTATCGTTATGGTCTTTTTCATTTAGCTAGTGTCAATGTGAATGTTGGGGATATCGTCGATGGAAATACAGTTCTTGGCCATCAAGGAAATACAGGATTGGTCTTTTCTGGTAAGGCGGAAAGTGATCCCACTTACGGAACACATGTTCATATGGAAGTGAAGGATCCTTCGGGAAATTTTACGAATCCGAGAGAATTTGCCCTCGGTAATAAAGTGATTTCCTATGCTTCAGGAAGTAATGAGAGAGATACATCCGTTGATCAGGTGAGCATTTTAGTAAATGATATTCGTATTCGAAAAGATGCCACGACAGAGTCTCCTATTTTAGGAAAAGTGTACGAAGGAGAGTTTTATACGGTATACGACAGCAAGGAAGATGAAAATTATACTTGGTATCGTATCAAAACAGCCTCAGGAGTAAGTGGTTATATTGCAAGTAGTAAAACAGAAAAGTGGATGGAGTTTTTGCCAAAAGAAAAAGAGGAAGAACCAATTCCTCCGAAAAATCCTTGTGATGATTACGAACTTCTCTATACTTGTCCTAAGACAGATACTTATTATCTGAAGTTGTACGAAGGAGAACAACTTTATTTAAAAGAATCAAAAAATACTGGAAATTAAGATTCCGGTATTTTTTCTTTTTTCTTGGAAAAACGTAAGACGAGGAACAGTAAAACAATAAAGCTCAAGAAGAAACCACCAAAGTAGAGAAGAAGGCTTCCACGATTGGTTGGCAAATGAAACGAAAGAAAGAAAATTAAGATTCCTTGAAAGAGATCCAGTAAGAAATGATTTTTGGTAAAAATACTACGGAGACAATTTCTAGCCGCATGAATCGTAAACGTCAAAAAGACTGTAAGATCGAGCAAATAAAGGATAGAGAGACTTCCTTCCATTCGTTCTACAAAAGAGAAGTAAGATATCTTTTTTAAGATGACGGTTTCTGGATAACGATAGATGCTGGCAAGATCAGGTCCTAGAATACTTAGAATGAGAATAGAGAGCAATAAAACGAAGAGGTTTCCCAAAAGATAACTGACGATGATGTACTTTGTTTGTTTTTGGGGAAGGTCAACCTTTTGTTTGGGAAGAAAAAGTAATAGACTCATGGGAATGGTAGTGGTAGGAAAATAGAATAAAGTTGCCTCCCATACATGTTCTCCTGCCAGGGGTTTTAAAAGATCAGGATTAGCAAGAGGGGATAGTCCTACGACGAGAAGAACAAAACAAAGACAAAAGAGAAAAAAGAGCACTTCTTGAAAACGCGCTAATACTTCTATTTTTTCTTTGGCAATGAAAAAGATTAAAATAAGAAAAATGAGACTGATGATAATCGGACTTGATCCAATCAATAAATTGTAGGTTGTATAATTGGTCTGTTCAAAAAGTAAAACTCCGGAGAGAAGGGAAAAAGAAAAGAATAGAACGATTTTAAAGAAAATACGAAAAACGTTAGGAAAATAGGAATCGAGGATGGCTAAAACATCTTTTTTTCTAACCTGTTCTAATAACAGTAAGAAAAGACATCCTAAAATGGTTCCTAGGAAAATGGCGAAAAGGGATCCTGTTTTTGACAAGGAGAAGAGAGTGGGAAAGAGTCCTGTGATTAAAAAACCATGTGTCAAAAAGAAGACCATTTCAAATAATTGATAACGTGTTATTTTGTGTTTCATCTATTCACTCCTTTCTGTCAAATGGTATTCCAAGGTTACTTGAATCGAGGTGAGTGGAATCTCTTGCTTCGTATTTTGATAGATGATCCGACGAAGCCCTAGAAAATCAATTGCTTTTTCCTTAGATGATTGGAGACTGTTTTTAAGAATTCTATCGAGTTCTTTTCTTCCTTGTCTGCTTCCATCTCCTAAAATATTAAACGTAATGGTTTGTTTGTTTACTTGTTTTAAAACGGTAATATTTTCGATCTGTTCTTCTCCAATCATCAAAGAAGTTCCTTTTTGATTCAATAGATGATAAGCTTTGCTTTCTTCTTTTTCTAACTCCTGAATGGTTTCCTTAAAGTAACCAAGTGTATCGAGAACAACTTGTCCTTCGGTAAAATGTAGTACGGGAAAAATGGGGATCGTAAGTGGATTGTAATAATCTTTTAAAAAATCCTCAAAGGTATACTCACTGACAAGGCCATATTCCTTACGATTGATTTTAATTAAATCGACGACTTGACTGGTAAAATCTTTCTGTTGATAGAGTTCGTACATGTTCTCTTTTTTAAGACAAAGAACGAGAAAATTATTTCTAATTTCTTTGTTTTCGGTAAAGTAAGTAGTGAGTTCTTTTAAATCTTGTTCGGTAATCGTTTCGTTTAAGAAGAGTGTTTCTAAATGAGAAAGATAGACTTGTTTATGAGACTTCAAATAAGCGTTTTGAATGGACTCTTTTAGGCTTTTCCCAATGCTTTCCAATACTTGTTCACTTTCTTCTTCCTTCTTCGTTGTTTTCATATGAAACGTAACTTTGTAGCGATTTTCTTCTTTGGAAATGGCCATACTGTCAACAATACCAAGCTCATTTAATTCGGTGTAGTTGCATCCAGTTAGAAAAAAAAGACAAAGTAGCAATAAGATTCCTATTTTTCTCATGGTAACCTCCCACGTATTTTATTTTTTTTGGTAAGTAGGGGATTTCGTTTTAAAAATCCTTGTCGTTTTGTTCTTAGGATGGCATCTTTTTGTTCTTCTTTGATGATAGGAGAGAAAGGTGCTAGATAAGGTTTTCCAAACGAATGAATTCGTACTAGTTTAACGACAAAGAAGAGAATTCCTAAAAAGATTCCATAGATTCCTAAAAGAGTTGCCAAATAGAGGAAGGTAATTCGCCAAAATCTTAAGGCACTGATCATCTCCATCGAAGAATTTACCAAAGCCGAGATCGCCGATATGGCAACGACAATGATCATAATGGGTGAGACGATTCCAGCAGCAACTGCCGCATCTCCCAAAACGAGTCCCCCTAAGATAGAAACTGCTGTTCCCATATTGGAAGGCATTCTGGTATCACTTTCTCGTAAGATTTCAAAGCTTAGTGTCATAAGTATGGCTTCGATTAAAGCAGGAAATGGGACGCTGGCACGTTGGATCGAAAAATTCAAAAGAAGGGAAAGAGGAATGGAATCATGATTGTGAGTGGTAACGGCAATGTAATAAGCTGGAATAAAAATGGAGATAAAAAAGGCAATGAGGCGCACAATTCGAATGAAAGTGATATTGATTGGTTTCTGATAATAGTCATCGGGTGTATGTAAGTAATCGACAAAAAAGGTAGGTATAATGAGAGCATAAGGAGAGTTGTCCACCAAAAGAACCACTTTTCCTTCCAAAAGAGCCATCGATACTTTATCAGGACGTTCGGTTGTCATAACGGTTGGAAAAAGATGGTTATTTTCACTTTCTAAAAGTTCTTTTAAATAACCGCTGTCGATGATTCCATCGATGTTAATTTTGTTTAAGAAATGTTTGACGTTATCGACTAGTTTCTCCTCTACAATGTTATCTAGATAGAGAACGCCTACTTTTGTCATCGAAATTTTTCCAACGGTGATTGCTTCACAGAAAAGATCCTTGCTTTTTAATCTTCTCCGTACTAATCCTAAATTGGTATTGAAGTTTTCGTTGAAAGCATCTTTTGGTCCCTGAATCGTCGTTTCGCTGTTTGCTTCATTTACGCCACGATCTGGAACGTTTCTCATTTCAATGGCTAAAATATGTTCTTTATCAAAATAGAGTAGTGCATAACTATTGACTAATTTCTGATAGAGATCCTCTTCTTTGATTTTTTGAACATTATTACTTGGAAGAGTCAAATAGAGTTTTTCAAAGACATTATCGATCGTATCGCTTTCAAAAAAATTGAGACTACGTAAGATAAAATCATTGATGGCTTCCCCATTGGTAATCACTTCACTGTAAATGAGATAAAAAGAAACTTTAGCAAGCGTTAGTTTTTTAAAATAATAATCACTGCTTTTCGAGAGATTGTATTTTATTGTTTCGATTTCTTGTTCCATAACGTTTCACCACGTTACTAGTATTGGTCTATTTTTTTATTTTATGAATAAGTTTTTAGGAGGAAAGGAAGAAAAAATGAAAGAAATTAAGATGAAACAAGGGGCCGTTTTTTCTTTTCAACAACGCGAAGAGGAACTTCGAAACATTTATGAAGTAAAATCACTTTTAGATCTCACATTACGAAATCAAACACCAAGAAGAAAAGAACTTCGAGAATTAAGTCATTATATGTATATGTCTTCGATTTATCAAGTTCGCCTTTTGAGTGGAGAGAACATTGATTGTTTGGTGGAGGAAATCTTTGATTCGAAGCAAATGATTGCTGATCCAGAATCAGGAAACTATTATTCGGATTTTCATTTACATGCTTTGACGGATGCCTATTTTAAATTAGTACACATTGGTTATCAAAAAGATGATATAGTATATAAGAAAGAGGACGATAGTAAACATCGCGTGATTCGTGTTTATCAAAAAGAAATGAAAATTAGAAGAAAGTAGGGAAACGTATGCAAAAGGAAGTTGTGATAGAAGCACTCGATCATTTTGGAAGAGGAGTTGTCCATGAAAATGGACTTCCTATCTTTGTCCCTTTTGCTTTACCAAAAGAAAGATGTGCGATTGAAATGGTAAAAGAAAAAAAGAAGTATCGCGAAGCAAACTTACTGCAAGTTCTTTCTTTTTCTAAGGACCGAATGGAACCAAAATGTCCCTATTTCAAACGTTGTGGAGGATGTCAATTGCTCCATTTATCGACCGATGGACAAGCTAAATTCAAGGAAGAGAAAGTAAAAGAAATCATGGAAAAATTTGCTCATATTCCAAAGGAAAAAATACACCCCATTGCTTCTACTTCGTTGAACTTTTATCGAAATAAAATCACGGTACATGGAGAAAAGTCAAAGTTGGGGTTCTATCAAGCCAAAGAGCATACGATTGTTCCCACTTCTAATTGTCAAATGATCGATCCTGCCATCGCTGAGATTTATCAAACGTTGTGTCAATATCAAGAAGTGTTTGGTGGAATCAAACAAGCAATGATTCGAGTAGGCAATAAGACGAAGGAAAGGATGCTGGTCGTAGAAGGAAAAATGAAAGCGGACTCTTTGGTTTCGGTGTTTTCTTCTCTTGTAACTTCACTGTATGTGAACGGAGTGTGTTACTCCGAACATAAAACCATTTGCAGTATTCTTTTTGATAAAACTTTCTTTGTGTCCAAAGATTCGTTTTTTCAAGTAAACCTCTATATGACAGAAATCCTTTATGGAACGGTTCTTGACCTTGTGAAAAAAGAACACTTCTGTCATGCTCTAGATCTTTACTGTGGAACAGGGACCATTGGGATATTATTAGCGCCTTATGTCAAACAAGTAACAGGAATTGAAATAGTGGAAGAGGCAATCAAAGATGCAAGAGAAAACGCCAAACAAAATGGGATTAGTAATGTTACTTTTCATCAGGGAAAGGTAGAAGAAGTATTGCCAAGTTTAAAGGAAGATATTGATTTGGTAGTGGTAGATCCTCCGAGAAGTGGTCTCGATGAAGTGACAATTTCAACGATTGAAAAACGTCAGCCAAAAACGATTATTTACATTTCTTGTGATCCTGTTACGTTGGCTCGAGACCTTACGAAGTTTGTTTCTTATGAGGTGGAATTTATCAAACCAGTGGATATGTTCCCTAATACGTATCACGTGGAATGTGTATGTGTGCTAAATAGAAGGCAGGACCTTATAAATAAAGGAAAAATTAACTGTTAAGTGAGCAAAAAATGGTAAAATATCGATTTTTACCATTTTTTGTATAGAGGTGTATTTGGATATTTTGAAAAAGTAATGAAATATAAATATTTATGGGTAATATTTTCTAGTATATGTTACTCGTTTGTTCATATCATCTATAAAGATTATTTAACTTGCATTTTAACTTTTTTGTAGGTACAGTTTGGTACTTATTATATTGGAAAGATTATAATTTATGTGGAGTAGCATTGAGTCATAT
>CARZYU010000025.1:10131-14013 GCA_949113215.1 uncultured Bacilli bacterium
AAGGGGATACTCACAATTTTACTTAGAATTATTAACTAAAATAAATCATTGTTAAAAAATCAAAAATAAATCCTTGAAACAAGAACAAATGTTTGGTATTATTAATATAATCATTAAAGGGGGAGTAACAATGAAAAATGAATTACAAATAGTAGAAAAAGTATTTGAAAATAGGAGTATAAGAACTGTATGGGATAAAGAAACCGAAAAATACTATATAAGTGTAGTTGATATAGTTGGAGTTATTAGTGAAAGCAAAGATATTCAATCATACTGGAGAAAATTAAAACAAAGACTAAAGGAAGAAGGAAATGAAACCGTGACAAATTGTCACGCTTTGAAATTGAAAGCTAGAGATGGCAAATATCGTTTAACTGATGTCGTAGATATTGAAGGTATGTTTAGAATTGTTGAATCGATTCCTTCCAAAAAAGCTGAACCAATTAAGCTATGGCTTGCAAGACTAGGAAAAGAAAGAGTAGATGAAGAATACGATCCAGAAATTACTATTAATCGTGCTCTTGAAACTTATAAAAGGAAGGGTTATTCAGAGGAATGGATAAACCAAAGATTAAAAACTATAGATGCTAGAAAAGAATTTACTGATGAATTAAAAAATAAAGGAATAGAAAGTAGCAAAGATTTTGCAAAACTAACTAATATTTTAACAAGCGTATGGAGCGGTTATTCTGTAAGAGAGTATAAAGAATTAAAAAATCTCAAGAAAGAAAATTTAAGAGATAATATGACTAATATGGAGTTAGTATTAAATATGCTTGCGGAAGTATCTTCTACGGAAATATCTAAGAGTTCAAATGATTTAGGATATCACAGTATTAAAAAATCAATCGTAAAAGGTGGTAATGTTGCAAAAACTGCTAAGGAACAAATAGACTACAATTAACTATATACACATAATAAACATTCAACCTATTTATTATGTATATGATGATATGGTCAATTATAAATAAACATATAAAGGACAACTGTTCATGATGTACATTTTAGTCATGTGGAGTGTGTGGCATTGCTTAGTCTAAAACTCATCGAAAATTAAGGAATATGAATCTTAACTAGAATGCTTAAGTTGGTAAATTGGGATAAATTATATTAAAATATTAAATAGGTTGATGGAAGAGTGTATGTTTCCGCATACCACTTTGATTGAAATAGTAAGCGTGAAAGGAGAGTAGTTAATGAACAATAAATTAATAGGTAATGAAAACAATATAATTTTTTATGAAGATGAACATAATAATACAAAAGTTGAGGTAAGATTACTTGATGAAGATGTATGGCTAAATGTTAATGCGATAGCTAATTTATTTAATGTGCAATATTAGTAATATATATAGTGATGAAGAACTTGCTAAAAATTTAACTTGTTCCATTTTGGAACAAGTTCAACTTGAAGGAAATAGGCGTGTTTCTAGAAAAAGAGAGTATTACAATCTTGATATGATAATTTCTATAGGATTCAGAGTTAATTCCAAAACTGCTATTAAATTTAGAACGTGGGCAAATAAATTAATTAAAGAATACATTGTCAAAGGATTTAATTTGAATGATGATAGATTTATAAAAGGAAATAGATTTGATAAAAAGTATTTTGATGAGTTATTAGAACGAATTAAAACAATTCGAGTAAGTGAAAGAATGTCTTATCAAAAAATAACTGATTTATTTATTGCAACTTCAGCTGATTATAATTCAAAGTCAGAAGAAGCATATACATTTTTTAAAATCGTTCAAAATAAACTCCACTATGCGATAACAAATCATACTGCAGCAGAATTGATATATGAAAGAGCAAATTCAGAGCATGTTAATATGGGCCTAACAAATTGGAAAAATTCTCCTGACGGACTTATATATAAATATGATGTTAGTATTGCTAAAAATTATCTTAATGAAGAAGAACTAAAAAAATTAAACAATTTAACTAATTTATTTTTAGATTATGCAGAAGATATGTCGGAAGGGCAACAAATAATGACAATGCAAAATTGGATTGATACAACAGACAAGTTACTAAAGTTTAGGGAAAAGGAGCAGAAAGTGAGTATGAAAAATTTAGAATAAAACAAGATAAGGAATACATTTCTTCAATGGATGAAATGTATGAAAGATATTTGAAAGAAGATGTCAAATGAAAATAATAACTATATGTAAAAGTTTCAAATATCAAAATGAAATGCTGATGGAAGCACAAAAACTAGCAATACAAGGCAATTAGGAAGTCGTCTTGTGAAAACCGTATCCAAAAAACTATAAAAAGATTGGAAAAATAAAGTAGTTTCGATATAATAAAACAAGAGGTGTCGTATGAAGTATCCAAAATCAAAAATTATTGCTAAGCAATTTTGTTTTTATAGAGCAATTGAGAAAAAAGAAGTGCCTGCTTATGTAAGCCAATATATCAAAAAAGAAAAGATTTTAGCGATCTATCAGACAGAACGTGATTATGGAGTGTTTACGGATAAGAAGATTGTTTTGTTTGATAATACGACTAAATCAAAACAAGTTTATTCCATTATGTATAAGGCTATTTTGAGCTTATCGATCGTCTTTCAGGAAGAAAGTGCCGAAATGGATTTATTGTTGGATTCTGGTTATCAAATTAGTTTACATTTTACCAAAATGAATGGAATTGACAAACGAAGATTACGTATTTTATATGTTTGTGTTGATAAATTGATCAATGGTCAAGAACCAATCCAAGAGGATATGAAAAGTCTCATTAACAATGATATTAAATTATAAAAAATAAAATCAATATCGTTGACATTAAACCATTCTCTTACTATACTGATATTGAATCATCCCTTTGGGGTTTGATAATAGGAGATTTTGGTATGAATGTTTGTTATGTTGGTGAAACAAGAATTTTTTTCCGTGGCACAGGAACTTGCCAATCAAGGTCATCAAGTTTTCTATCTATTTCCTGATGAAAAGGGGGATAGTATGAAAAAGGAGAATGGAATATGGTTCATTCGAATGAAAGCACGTCATAAGACACGCCTTGATTATCTTCACTATCGAAAAAAAGTAAAGACCATGCTAGAAAAATTGGTTCTACTCAATCATCTTGATTTAGTAGAATGTTCTTTGGTGGGAGCTGCTACGATTTTTTATCAAGAGATTCGTACGGTTCCGATTGTCATTAACGCAAAAGATTGTTTTTTGAAATTACTGGAGCGAAGAGTTTCTTCTTTGCCAGATGATATACAGTTTCGTCTTTTAGATTGGGAGCGGGAATTTGTTCATCATGGAGATTGTTTCTTGGTCGAAAATGACGAAGAAAGAAAGCAACTAAAAGATCGTTATGATACTTCTTCGAATATCAAATTAATTACAAATGAAGCGGAAAAGCGAATTAAAATTTATCGTCAAGTCATAAAAGATTATGCGCTAAAGAAGAGCATTGATAATCATCACGAAGCTTCCTAAAAGAAAGAAGGCAAGAAGCAGCTTTCTTTTTTTGTATTTTTTAGCAGTAGGAAGTAGTTCATAACAGGCGATGTGGACCATGATTCCAGCAATGGTGGCAAAAAGACATCCCATGACCGTATTTGTAATAAACTTACTTAAGAATAAATAAGTGAGAAGTGCACCAAAGGGTTCCGAAATTCCTGAAACGAACGTATAAAGAAGGGCTTTCCTTTTCTTTTTGGTCGCATAATAGATGGGAATGGAAATACTGATTCCTTCGGGAATATTGTGAAGGGCGATGGCAAGGGCCAAAGAGATTCCTAGTCTGGTGTCACTTGATGTAGCCATAAAAGTAGCGATCCCTTCGGGAATGTTGTGAAGGATAATAGCAATCATAGTGATTGCTCCAATACGATAAAGTCCTTTTTTGTTGGTTGCTTCTATTTTGTC
>CARZYU010000026.1:0-389 GCA_949113215.1 uncultured Bacilli bacterium
AATTTGTACAAAGTTTTTCTCCACGTTTTAAAGAGTTGATTCTTGGGACTAAGACAAAATCGCAACGTCCTTCCAAGCTTGCGACGTGGCCTAAAAATAGTTTGAGAGAAAGACACATTTCATCGATTCCTTTTTTGACACCTTCGTTTAGAATTTCTTGATCACTTTTTCTGCTGTAGATTACGTTGCATCCTAAATTTTCAAAGAATTTTTGCCAAAGATCATGGTACTTATAATAGAGTAGAGCTCGGGGTATCCCGATGGTATATTGATTGTTCATAGGTCCTCCTTACACCTACCTTATGAAGTGAGAGGATCCATTAGGAACAAAACTCTTCGACACTTTTTCTCACTATCAAATGATAAAATAAGTACGTTTCTTTTATTTT
>CARZYU010000026.1:399-2542 GCA_949113215.1 uncultured Bacilli bacterium
TGGTATAATAATTTCTAGAAAAAGAAAAGAGGAGAAGTGTATGGAGAAAGATACAAAGAAGAAAACAACAAAAACAGCTACACCAAAAAAAGCAAGTACTACCAAAACGACGCAGAAATCAGTAGGAACTAAGAAAACAGCAACTACGAAGACCGTTGCTGCAAAGAAAGGCACTGCTTCCAAAGCAGTAACAACGAAAAAGACGACATCTTCTTCGAAGCCAGTTTCAGCAAAAGGAACTACTCCAAAAAAGACGAATGCCCCTTCCAAAAAAGTGGTACCGATGGAGAAGAAACAAAATGAAGTGAAAGCTCCATTGTCAAAGGAAGTTACAAAAAACAATACAATATTGACAATGGTTGTTATTGTTCTCGTTTTGGCGATTGTATTAGGAGGAAGTTATATGCTTTCTGAAATGAACGACAGAGGCGCTTATAGCAAACCTTCTAATAACAATACAACTTCGACAACTCCGGAAGAAATTCCAGAGGATGAGCAAGGAGAGTATCAGTTAATCGGATTGGATGAATATGTTTCGTTAAAAGAAGGAAGCGAACTTTCGATTATCTACGTTGCTAGACCAACTTGTGGTTGGTGTCAACAAGAAGGTCCATTCTTACGAAATGTCATCTACAAGTACGATGCTAAGGTGAATTATTTGAATACCGATAATCTGACAAAAGACGAACATTCTGAATTTACGAAATCGTTAGCAGAGGATGACAGTTATTTTGAAAAAGGATATGGAACGCCACTCATCTTATTGGTACAAGATGGTAAAATTGTGGATAAGTTACCAGGATATCATGAACAAGACGATATTATTTCCTTCTTTAAGGAATATCATTTAATTGGCGAAGCAGTAAAGTAGGTTTGTTCTGTGGGAAGCGTTTATCAATTAGCACGAGAGTTTAAACTGAAATATCCTTCTTCCGTCGCTTGGAGATTACGGAAAAATTCTGCCATCATTGAAAAGCATTTGAACCAAGACGAAGAGGTCAATTATGTGTTTCTTGCTCAAAAGAACGATAATCCATTCAACATTATCAGTACAGCGGTCGTAGCTCTTACCAACAAACGTATTTTAATTGGTAGAGATCGCGTGGTGGTTGGATATTTTCTCGATTCCATTACTCCCGATTTATTCAACGATTTAAAAGTGAAGTCTGGAATTGTATGGGGTAAGATTTACATTGATACGATCAAGGAATTTGTCATGTTATCCAATATCAGCAAAAATGCTCTTCCTGAAATTGAAACAGCAATTACTAGTTTCATGATGGAAGAAAAGCAAAAATATGGTTATCAACAAACGAGCGGTAAGAAAAGTGACTAGGAAATCGTCACTTTTTTTGTTATACTGGAAACGATAGGAGATGGGATGGATGAAACGTATTATCAAAGTAGTGATTGCTTTAGCGCTTTTTTCTCTGGTGTTTCAAATTGGGATTCATTTGTTGGTTCAAAAACATACAGTAACCTATGAGCTGTATGAAGGAAAAGCAAAATTTGAAGTAGAAGAAAACTTTACAAAACAAGATGAGCATCACGATTATCAACTTCTCATTCGTTATCGAGATTTGGAATTTCCGTTTCAAATTGAACAGGATTATCACAAACAAAAGAAAGTTGTAGAAAAAATCGAATATCGGGAGACGGAAGATCTCGTTTGTATCTATCCTATTCTAAAAGGAAAACAGGAGACGACGGTTCTTTGTAATCAAAAGGGAGCTCTCCTTTCGGCAAGTTACCTCAAGCAAGTACAAAATGAAGAAGTGAAATCGTTTTTAACGGAACTTCAAAATAAGCAATATCATTCTTCTTTGTGGGAAGAGAATGGACAACTTCAGTATCAGAATATGACAATTAATGATCACTACATCCCTTTGGATTATGTCATTGCAGTATGGAATTATAAGGGATTAGATCTCATCAGTAGGGGAAAACAGGAAACACTCAAATTACTCAAGAAAGATCATTATGAAAATACCCATGGTACGTTAATCGGGCAATACTATTATGTACCAAACTACGATATGAAGTATCACTACAATGAGTTCTTCTTGATCAATTTAAAGAATGCCTACAAAAACAGTGTTTTAACACCAGAAGAAATTTCTTACGATAGTTACGTCAATGGAGT
>CARZYU010000026.1:2552-5393 GCA_949113215.1 uncultured Bacilli bacterium
TTATTTGACCGATCGGGACAGTAAAACGCAGTACTCTTTTGAGACAAAAAATCGTTTTTATAACGTAGTAGGAGATAAAAATACCAAAGCCAAAGTTTATCGAAATGGAACTTGGGAAGAGAGAAATATCTACGATTTGACAACGACTCCTATGTTATTCACCGAAAAAGTGGAAACTCCAAAAGTGGTAAGGGAACTTCAACCTAAATTATGGAAAGAAAGTAGAACTTCTTATTATATTGTAGATCATAAGGGTATGGTTTATCAGATTCCAAAGAAGTATCCTTCTAAGAAGATCCTTTTATTTCAAGATGCGACGATTACTGATTTTCAGGTAGTGGAAGACACTCTTTTTTACCTTTCCGATGGAATCATCTATAGTTATCATTTATTCGATGGATGGCATCCTTTGATTGGAAAGAATGAGTTCCGTTTCAATTCCCAAAATATTTACCACGTGATTAAGAAATAAAACCGCATTTCGCCTTCTTGCATATATTATGTTAGGAGGCGATTTTCATGTCTTTTGAACATGTCGTACAACCAGGGGATACTCTGATTGGTTTATCCAAACGATATGGAGTTCCCATTTATGAATTGATTGATTTGAATCAACTTGGAGAGAGCTTAGACTTGGTTCCGGGAACGGTTTTAAAGATTCCTGCAACCCAGAATTCAGCGTTTCAACTTTATGTGATAAAACCGGGTGATACCGTAGATGCGATTGCGAAACAATTTCAAATTTCAAGAGATGATTTACTTAAGTTGAATGGGTTGGATGAAGATACTTATTTATATCCCAATCAAAGATTGATCGTACCACGGCCTGGAGTGGTTGTTTATATTACAAAACCAGGAGATGTTTTACAAAACATTGCCGATCTTTATGATTTGAATCCAGAAGATATTTTGGTTTACAATCAGCGAATCTATCTTTTGCCAGATCAAGTAATTGCGTTTCGAGCACAAAAGGAAACTAGGGACTAAAGTTTCTTTTTTTGTTTTTGTCTGTTATAATTATAGTGGTGAAGATAGATGAGTCAAGACTTAAAAAATCGCTATTATAGTTTGGTATCGGATGAATTACTGGAATCCATTTCCGAAATTTTTACGGAACTTGATCACTTGATTTTGAAACATGCATCGGAAGAAGAAATGATGGGTTCTATCGCTAAATTAGAATCATTGGAACCAAGGCTATATGATGAAATACTACATGATTGGAAAGAAGGGGTGCTTCGATGAATTCTTCTTTTACACGAAATGACTGGATTCAAAGAGTAGAAGCAGTTCTTGATACAAAGAAGTTTCCTCCAAAAGAAAGAAACTTTCTAACGTCAGCGTTTCTCTATTTTTATGATTCTTATCGACCAACTTCTTTTTGTAATCTATCGAAAGAAGAGTATTGTCGTATGTATTTGAGTGCGCTTCAAAAGACAGAGGAGTTTCGTTTGTTTCCTCCTTCTTCGATCAATGAAGATAGTCTAGAAGCTCTTGTTTTTCGAAATGCTATGGTCGAAACGAACCATGGTAATTTTCAAAAGACTGCGTCTGGTCTTTTTGCGGTTGATGAACAAGGAAAGTATATTTGTGTATGTGATGGGGTGGCACTTGGAGGTAAGAAAGTGGTTTGCATGGACCTCCAAGATGAATTGAAAAAGTATCGTACCTGTCATCATGAATTGACACACGTTCTTCAAGGAAGATATGCTTTTTGCGTTCCAGCAAAATATCCATTTGCACTCGAGTTTACGAAAATGTGTGCAGAAGGAGATGCGGTTTCTTATGAGCCGACTTTAGGATCAAGAAGTGAAACAGTGGATGATTTACTTTGTACAAAGGAAATGAATTATCTTATTAGCGATTATGTTCCTTATCCTCTTTATCATACTTTGTATTCTGCATTAGGCAAGTGGATTGGTAAAGATGCATTAGAAGCGCTAAGAAACAATAAAGATTCGAAGCGGGATCCTTTTGAACTGGTTAGAGAGTATGCTCCAAATTGTCCAATCGAAGAACTTTATGTGAATATGATAAATATCTTACAGTATTATGATGAACGAAAAATAGAATATTGTGAGGATAAGGTAGAAGCTCTAAAGGGTGGTATTTTTGTATATCGTCGTCATGCTAAAGTGGAGGAAGAAACGTTACAGAGAAATTTACGAGGGTTGGAAGGAAATAAAGACTATTTCAAACAGTGCAAAGAAGAACAAACGGAGATTAGAAAAGTCTTAGATGATCCACAGCTATTGGAAAAACAATTTCTTTTAGAAAAAGAAAAATTATTGAGAGAGATTGAAGAGGATTATCAACAACAGAGGTTGGATGAAATAGGATACCAAGAAGAGAAAAAGGACATTGAAACACAAGCCACCTTAGAATGTTATCGTGCCTCTCTCGTTGGAAGAGAATCATCTCTTCAAACAGAAATGACAGAGATGGAGCAGGAAATCCAAGAAGGACTCCAAACCGTCAAGGAAATTCTTTCTCATCAACAGACAAGAAAACGTTTTGATTTGGCTTTGAAAAAAGTATTTGATCATCATCTGACCTTACAAGATTCTTTTACTTTTCTTCAAACAGGAGAATATCCAAAGAAAAAACAAGATGTCGATTCTAGGATTGATCAAATGGTACAAGATACGTTATCTTCGAAAGAGGGACCCAGGAAAAGTTCCATGGAAAACAAATAAAAAATATCGATATTAAATCGATATTTTTAAATTGAATGAAATACATTCAATTTCTTTCTTTTGGAGGGCCTAGTCGGATTTGAACCAACGATCAGGGAGTTGCAGTCCCACGCCTTACCACTTGGCTATAGACCCATAAGTCGAT
>CARZYU010000026.1:5403-12750 GCA_949113215.1 uncultured Bacilli bacterium
TAGTATTTTATAATAAATGAGTTTGATTGTCAATGTCTCTCTTTTTATAGTATTGTATGCTACAATAAAAAAGATGATCCTATCGATCATAGAAATAAAGGAGAAATGATATGAAACGAAAATGGTTGTTGGTAGTGGTAGTTTTAACCCTTTCTTTTTTACTTTGTGGATGTAAGAAGAAAGAGGTCATTTCAAAAGAAGAAACAAAGGAACCTAGTTTAGAAGAACGCGTTCTTGCAAGAATGAATGAGATGTCATTAGAGGAAAAAATAGGGCAGTTATTTGTGATTGATTATCAAGGAGAAACTGGATATCCGGTGGCTTTGGACAATCTACTTCGTACGGTAAAGCCAGGTGGTTTTATTCTGTTTAAAAGCAATTTTTCAACAGTAGAAGGAACTAAGTCTTTGGTGAAAAAGATTAAGGAGACGGGAACAGATCCGCTTTTGATTGGTGTTGATCAAGAGGGCGGAAAGGTGCAAAGAATGTTAGGCTTGGAAGAAGAAGTTAGTTTGATTCCTTCGATGTATGATGTTGGAAAGACCAAGAATCCTCATCTTTCTAAGGAGGTAGCACGAGTGGTGGCAGAGGAACTTCGGGTGTTGGGAATCAATTTGGATTTTGCCCCAGTATTGGATATCTACTCGAATCCTAAAAATACGGTTATTGGTACCAGAAGTTTTGGTAGTGATGTCGATACGGTTTCTACTATGGGTCTTTCTTTTGCCGAAGGGTTGCAAGAAAATGGGGTGATTCCCGTTGTAAAGCATTTTCCAGGACATGGTGATACAGAAACCGATTCTCATTTTGATTTGCCGGTCGTTACAAAGAGCAAAGAGGAACTTTTAGCGTTTGAGTTGGTACCTTTTCGAAAAGCAATAGAAGAAGATATTGAAGTTATCATGATCGGTCATTTGATGGTTCCTAGTATTGATGAGAGTACACCTGCATCGTTATCGAAAGCTTTGATTACGAATGTGTTAAAAGAAGAACTTGGGTTTAAGGGATTGGTTATAACCGACGCTTTGAATATGGGAGCTATTACTAAGAATTATACCCAGGAAGAAACCCTTCGCATGGCAATCAATGCAGGGGTTGATCTTCTTCTGATGCCTAAGGAACCACTTAAAATGGTTTCTAAGATTCAAGAGATGGTCGAAGCTGGAGAAATTTCAGAAGAGAGAATCGATGATTCTGTTCGAAAGATTTTAACGTTAAAATACAAACGATTGATGAAAAGTAACGATCTTGATTCCAGTTATTTAAATAGCGAGGAACATCAAGCAGTTTTGAAGAAAATACCAACCTCTTAATGAAAAAACAGAAGAGTAGATTAAAGTAGAAAACTACTGTTATCCATCCACTTTACTTCTGTTTTTTCTTTTAAATCTTTTACAAGTTCAAAAAGAGCTAGATCTCTTCCTTTGGCTTCTAGCATAATGTCAACATCTTGATTCACTTCTTTTAGAAGCGTAAGAAGGGGAAGAAGATCCTCTACATGCAATAATTCACTGTGGCTTCTTTTCTCCTTCTCATTTTTAGGCGAAGAAAAATGAAGTTTTGGAACTAGTTTTTGTCCATCCCAAGTAGCAAAAATACGTTTTAAAAGAGCGGCATCTAATGTTTTTGTATGGTTGCAGCGGTAATGATGGTAATCGAGAACCATGGGAATTTGTAATTTTTCACATAAGAATAAAACATCTTCGATTTGAAATACCTTGTCGTCATTTTCTAAGATGATAATTTTTTGAAGTTTCTTGGGAAGAAATAAAAAGTTTTTTTCAAACCGTTTCATGGCTTCCTCTTTTCCACCTTGACTGCTTCCTACATGTAAGATAGCTTTTCCATTCACGTTCATAGCTTGGAATAGTTTTTGTTGAAAACGAAGGATCTCGATGCTTCCTTTGACGATGGATTCATGAATGCTGTTTAAGACACAAAATTGGTTGGGATGAGTATCGACTCTTAAATGATTTTCGCGAATGATGTTTCCTAGGTGAGACCAAAGAGAAGCATAGGGTGTGATGTAATCAAAATGTACTTTAGGATGAGTTGAAAGAGGAATGAGCGTATGGCTAAAGCGATAGAAGTGAATCTGTTTTTGTTGATTCCATAAAAAGATGGTTTCTAATGTATGTAAGTTTTTTTCAATGATGGTATGTAGTTTTCTTTTTGCTTCTTTGGAATTTAATTTTTGATAGTTGAAATAGTTAATGGTATGTAATGTTCCTTCTTCCTTCAAAGAGAAAGGAGAAGAAACGTAACCTAATTGTACTTTCATAAGTTCACCTTTTTTAGTATTTCCTTAGAGAGGAACATCTATGACGAAAAGTTGATGCATATGGTATAATAAAGAAGAGGTGAGAGAAGATGAAAAAAAAGAAGCGAAAGAAGATAACACTCGAGAAACTAGTTTCTCTTACAGTTTTTCTTTCTCTAATTCTCTCAATTATTTTTGTCGTTGTGATGCTTTTTCTATCGGAAGAGACCGTATTATATGAAAGTTATGGTCGGACAAAAAGTGATTATGTCTTGATGCTTCTTCAATGTATATTAGGGCTCGTTGCCATGTTGTTACCATCTATTTTTGCGAAAAAGTGGAAATTAGAAATTCCTTCGTTGATGCAGACGCTTTATTTGTTGTTCTTATTTGGCGCTATTTATTTGGGTGAGGTTCGCAATTTTTATTATGTCATTCCACATTGGGATGTCGTCTTACATGCCTTTAGTGGTGCGATGCTTGGAGCGCTTGGATTTTCGGTTGTTTCCCTCATGAACGATGTCGATAGCAAACATCTTAAACTATCACCTGGATTTGTTGCTTTTTTTGCCTTTTGCTTTGCTTTAGCTCTTGGCGTGATATGGGAAGTCTATGAGTTTAGCTTTGATGGACTGTTAGGTTTGAATATGCAAAAATTTCGGCTTGAAAATGGTACCGAGTTAATTGGAAGAGCAGCGCTTTTGGATACGATGAAAGATTTGATTGTAGATTCGATTGGGGCTCTTACGATGTCTGTGATTGGATATTTATCGTTGAAGTACCAAAAGGGATGGATTAAAAATTTATCCGTTCGTAAAAAAGAAAAGAATGTCTAGGCTCATTTTCTTTCCTTGTCTCATATACTACTCATGAAGTAGGAGATGATTCAAAGTGAAGAATGAGTTTTTTTGTGAAGTAGAAAAATGCATCGGAAAAAATGGATTGTATTCGGTTGATCCAAACGGAATTGGGGTATTGGGACGTAAATTTGAAGTTCTCTTTCCACCGCAGGCCCAAAAGGAACAACCAGGGATGGAGTACTTGATGAATCCTCGTCCCATATTCGATGATCCTAATTATCGATCAAGTGGTAAGTTAGAAGGGAAGGTAGCCATTATTACAGGTGGCGATTCGGGAATCGGCAGGTCAGTTGCTGTCTATTTTGCCAAAGAGGGAGCTACGGTGATCGTTGCTTATTTGAATGAGCATCGAGATGCACTTGAAACGAAGCAATACATTGAACAATTTGGTGGCGCTTGTCTATTGGCCTCTGGTGATGTAAAAGATCCTAGTTTTTGTGAACGACTGGTAGAAGAGACCATCAAAAAATGCGGTAAACTCGATATTTTAGTCAACAATGCTGGAGTTCAATACCAACAAAAACAACTTTCGGATATTACGAATGAACAATTTGATCTTACGATGAAAACGAATATTTATTCGATGTTTTATTTGACGAAAGCAGCTTTAAGATATATGAAGCCAGGCTCATCGATTATCAATACAACTTCGATTACGACATTTGCTGGAGAACCAGAACTCATTGATTATGTGACCAGTAAAGGTGCGATTGTAGGGTTTACGAGAAGTTTAGCTACGAATCTTGCTACCAAGGGGGTTCGTGTCAATGCGGTAGCTCCAGGCGTTTTCTGGACGCCATTACAACCTGCTTGTTGGGAACCTTGTAAGATTCCAACATTGGGAGCCGATGCTTCGATGCGTAGAGCAGCGCAACCCTATGAGATTGCTCCTATCTATGTTTATCTGGCAAGTGATGATTCTCCTTATACGACAGGTCAAGTATTTCATATCAATGGAGGACAATATAAAGGATAATGGCAACTATAGTTGCTTTTTTTCTTTTTGAATAGTATGATAAGTATGAAAAATATGATTGGAAAGGGAGATGTTATGAAAAAAGAAACCAAGAAAATCTTCGGTGTCTGTAAAGTAGGAGAACGCGGACAAATCGTCATCCCAAAAGAGGCAAGGGATATGTTTGGAATTCATCCAGGAGATAACTTACTTTTATTAGGAGATCAGAAGAAAGGGCTGGCTCTTATGAAGACTGAAATTTTCGAATCACTTACGGAAGGATTGTTCAAGGAGGAACGCTCATGACAAAAATAATTGAAATAAAAAATTTAGAAAAAAGTTATAAACAATTAAAAGCATTGGATGGAATTTCCTTTGACGTGGAAGAGGGAGAGATCATTGGACTGCTTGGACCGAATGGGAGTGGAAAGTCGACGACCATCAATTGTCTTTTATCGTTGTTACGTTATGACAAAGGAACCATTCGCATTTTTGGAAAGGAATTGAAACCCGATAGTTATGATTTGAAACAAAAAATCGGGGTTATTTTTCAAGAAGTTGCTGTTTTTGATGAATTGACGGTTTATGAAAATATCAACTACTTTTGTGGTCTTTACATCAAAGATAAAGCACTTCGAAAGAAATATGTTGAGGAGGCTATTGCTTTAGTATCGCTTCAAGATTTTGTGAAATTTCGACCAAAACAATTATCAGGTGGACTTCTTAGAAGGTTGAATATTGCTTGTGGAATTGCTCATAAACCAAGTTTGATTTTTTTGGATGAACCAACTGTTGCGGTGGATCCACAGAGTCGAAATAGTATTTTAGAGGGAATTCAAAAATTGAATCAACAAGGAGCGACCATCGTTTATACGACCCATTATATGGAAGAGGCCGAGCAAATTTGTAATCGTATTATCATCATTGATAAGGGAAAAGTCATTGCCAGCGGAACGAAGGAAGAACTGAAACGCCTTATTTCTATGGAAGAAAAAGTGACGGTTGAAGTAGAAGATTTGGAAGAAAAGGTGTTAAAGAAAATAGAGAGTAATGCCAATGTGGATTTGGTTCATTACGATGGAGCTACTTTATACATTGCTTATCGCAAGGGGAAGAATAATTTAGGAGATCTTATTGATCTATTCAAACAGAATAAGGTGAAATACACTTCTATGTTTTCAGAAATGCCAACGTTGAACGATGTATTCTTAGAACTTACCGGGAAAGCGTTGCGTGATTAAAATGCATATTTTTAAGAATTGTTTGAAAGTAATGTTTCGGACCAAATCGTTAATCTTTTGGACGTTATGTTTTCCTTTGATTTTAGCAACGCTCTTTTCTCTTGCTTTTTCCAATATTAATTCTCTTGACCAATTTGATCCCATTGAGGTTGGAATCGTAGAGAAGGATGCTTTTCCTGCTTCTTTTCAAACGGTAATCGACGAGTTATCAAAAGAATCATCCGATTCTTTGTTAAAAGTAACTTCTTATCGTTCGTTAGAAAAAGCGAAGGAAGATCTTAAGAAGGGGAATATTTCAGGATATTATCAGAGTGGTGAAACCATTCAATTGACCGTCAAAGAGAATGGGATGAATTCGACCATTTTAAAACAAATTTTAGATGAATATCAACAAAACGCGAGTGTGATCAATCATCTAATGAAGACAAATCCTACCAATTGGCAGGCATCGATTACTCATCTTTTTGACCAAGAGAATTATTTTGCTGACGCCTCTTCCGAACCCATCGATTACGTCGTCGTTTATTTTTATTCGCTGCTTGGAATGGTGTGTCTTTATGGTGGATTCTTTGGAATTCAATCCGTTGTATCCATTGAAGCAAACTTGAGTCGGAAGGGAGCCCGTGTTAGTGTGGCTCCAACGAATAAATGGAGTGTTTTATTTCCGGCCCTTTTTGCTTCCTTGTTGGTCTTATTTGTAGAAAGTCTTTTGATCCTTGCTTACTTGATTTTCGTATTGAAGATTGATTTTGGAGCCAATCTCGCTTTGGTGATTCTCATGCTTTTGGTAGGGGATTTGGCCGGAATTTCTTTGGGAACTTTTATTGGAGTATCCAATCGTAAAGATGAAAATGCCAAAACGGCAATCTTATTGTCTATCACGATGAGTGCTTCTTTCTTAGCAGGATTGATGATGGATAGTATGAAATATTTGGTGGCAACGTATGTACCATTCTTAGCTAAAATCAATCCTGTTGCTATGATAACAGATGGTTTTTATGCGTTGTCTTATTCGGAATCCCTTTCCCGTTATACATTTGATATCGTAAGTCTTTTCTTATTCTCCGTTGTGATGATGGTAGGATCGTATTTCTTTTTGAGGAGGAAACAATATGACAGTATTTAAAACTTATTGGCGTCTTGTTCGAAGTCTTTTGCCTGTGATGATTCTCTATCTTGGTATCTTCCTAGTTTTATCTATTATCATGGGATCGGTTGGAACTGAGGAGAAAACCTTTTCGATGTCAAATCCTAAAGTCCTGTTGATCGATCATGATAAGTCAACGTTATCGCAAGGATTTCATTCTTTTTTAGAAGAACATGCCGAATTGGTTGACTTGGAGGAAGACGAAGCTAGTTTAGAAGATGCTCTGTTTTATCGCCAAGTGGATTACATCATCGAAATACCCGAAAACTATATGGAACAGTTTCAAAAAGAAGAGAATCCTAAGTTACAAACCAAAAATGCACCAGGTTCGACGACAGCAACTTATACCGAAATGTTGTGCAACCGTTTCTTTCAATTGGCAAGAATCTATCAAGATTCCTATTCCGAAGAAGAGTATATTCCAATGATTTTAGAAGATTTAAAATCAGGAGACGGAGTTAGATTACTTAATCCTTCCAAAGAAGAAATGCAAAAGGTAGAATCGTTTTTCAATTATACCAATTATACCGTTTTAGCTCTCTGCCTTTGTGTCATTGGACTCATTACGCATCTTTTCTTACATCCGATGATCAAGAAACGAAATCAGATTAGTTCTACTAGTCCAAGTAAACTTAATTGTTCTTAGGGCATTTCCTGTTGATGTGTGGCAACTTTATATTGTATGTTCTCCTGGGACTTTGTCTGTATCCTTCGGTTATCCTATCGATTCAAGGAACTCTCTTTCTTTTAAACCTTTTCTGTTTCCATATCATGGCTCTTTCTTTAGGCTTTTTCTTAGGAAATCTTATTCCGAATAAGGAAGCTCAAAATGGACTTGTCAATGTCATTGCCCTTGGTACAAGTTTCCTCTGTGGAGCCTTTGT
>CARZYU010000026.1:12760-13877 GCA_949113215.1 uncultured Bacilli bacterium
CAAGAATATTTGGGAAAAACTGTATTAACGTTTTCGAAACTATTACCATCTTACTGGTATATTTTAGGGAATCATCAAATTGCCACTCTTCAAGAATACAACTTCGAAACGTTATTACCCCTTGGATGGAATATGCTCATTCTTTTAGGAAGTGCCTTTGTTTTCTTCCTATTGACGAATGTGGTAAGCAAGCGGCATCAACATGAACAATAAAAAAAGAGAAATTTCTCTTTTTTTTATTTGACCTTGAAATAAGGATTTGGTTTTCCCATTAGAAAACAACTGATCAATAATAGTAGGGAACAGAATCCCCGAAATAAAAACCAATCTCCTCGTAATTGTCCTGCCATGGAAATAGAAGCAATCATTTCTGTATGAATACCACTAAATCGTGCTAAATGATAAGAAATTTGATAGGTAATAAAAAGCAATAAAATGATTCCTATTCCTATAATGGTAACCTGCATTATTTGTTTCATTTTCAATTTTTCCTCCAATTAATATCTTATCACAAAAACGCAACTTTTTAATGTATTTAACACACGAAAATGTCATGTGTTTTGCCAAAATTTTCCTTTTCTTAAGATATCCTTATAATAAGATTAGGAGGAAAATTGGTGAAGCTTAAAGCAAATGATTACAAACCAAACGAAATTATGAGAATTATTCGGGAGTGGAGTGAGATGACTCAGAAGGAATTTGGTAAAACGATCGGAAAAGCAGAGCGAACGATTCAAGGAATTGAATTAGGGAAAAGTGGTTATAGTATGAAAACATTACTAGAAATTGCTAAGAAACATGATTTGATCATCACGATTGAAAAGAGAAAATCAGGTTATAAATAATATTTTATCTTTTCTCATAGAATGAAGAAAGATCCTTGAATCTCATTTCCATTTTTGTTATAATCGAACTATCAATTATTTTGCGGACATAGTTTAGTGGTAGAACATAACCTTGCCAAGGTTACAATGGGGGTCCGATTCCCCTTGTCCGCTCCATTTGAAAACAACTTACGGACTGTAACAAGTTCGTGAGTTTTTTGTTTTTATAAAGGCTTAAAGTTCTCTTTCTAGGAAGGAGGACTTTTTTGATGTTGGAATTTAAAACTATGGAA
>CARZYU010000027.1:0-584 GCA_949113215.1 uncultured Bacilli bacterium
CAAGCAATCAAGGATCTTATGGATGCTGTTGATAGCTGGATTCCAACTCCAGAACGTGATAACTCAAAACCATTCTTAATGAGTATTGAAGATGTATTCACAATTACTGGACGTGGAACTGTTGTTACTGGACGTGTAGAACGTGGACAACTTAAGTTGAATGATGAAGTTGAAATCGTTGGTATTAAAGATACGCAAAAGACAGTTGTTACTGGAATTGAAATGTTCCGTAAGCAATTAGACTATGCAGAAGCAGGAGATAATGCTGGAGTTCTATTGCGTGGTATTTCACGCGAACAAGTAGAACGTGGTCAAGTTCTTGCTAAACCTGCAAGTGTTACACCACATACTAAGTTCAAGGCTGAAGTTTATGTACTTAGTAAAGAAGAAGGTGGACGTCATACTCCATTCTTCGCAAACTATCGTCCTCAGTTCTATTTCAGAACGACAGACGTAACTGGTGTTATCAACTTACCTGAAGGTGTTGAAATGGTAATGCCAGGAGACAACGTTTCAATTGATGTTGAGTTAATTCACCCAATTGCAATTGAACAAGGTACTAAGTTCTCTATCCGTGAAGGTGG
>CARZYU010000027.1:666-13816 GCA_949113215.1 uncultured Bacilli bacterium
TTGTTTCAGAAGTTACGAAGTAAGAAACCAAAAATAAGAGTCAATCTTGTGATTGACTTTTTTTGTGTGCAAAAGAAAAACACTAAATCAGTGTTCTTTTTTATAAGCAGTAGTATTCTTGTACAAACCAAATGTTAAACTATTGATGACAAGATTGAATTCTCCAATGTATTCTACACCTAAAGCATGGAATCCTAATTTCATTTCATTTAAACCGGAGTATTTATTAGGAGTTTGAAATTCTCCTGTAATGGCATTGAGATTAAAGTATTTGTAATTTTCTTTGCTATATTTTTCCATAATATGCCACTTTAATAAGTAATTTGGATTCATATCTTTATAGAACGGATGGAATCCTTCAATGAGTAGATGGACAGCATGGTCGTATTTAATGATTGCTGCTCCACCAATGATGATTCCCTCGGGATAATCTTTTAGGAGTCTCGTTGCTAAGACGAGATCCTTTTTGTAGGTATGCACTAATTTGTCGGATTCCATTTTCAAATTGATGAGTTTTCTCATGTCGGTTCCTTTTACCTGATTGTTTTGCATGCTTATCGTCAATTTATCGTTTCTTGAAAACTCTTCTTCGTATAATTTTTTGCTATTGACAACAAAGTTTTCGGTATTTAATTTGGCATAATAAACTTCAAATGACTGAGTAGCTTGGAAACTTTGTTGCATGGATTTATAGTATTCAAGGGGTCTTGTGTGTTTGTTTTTAATGAGGGGATAGAGTAAATCGACATCGTTTTTTGGATCTTGAACGATTTCGACTCCACACTTAATGGCCTTTTGAATTTTATTTTTGGTTTGTTTTTCTAGATTTCGGTATAAACTATCTGGCTCTTCATCAAGTTTACTAATGGCTTCCCATCGAGCCTTTTCATCTTCAAAGAATTTTGTGGCTCCATTGTATTGAAACCCTGCAGCTTTTAGATTTTCAATGATAGTATTCCCTTGAGTATTTTGATTTAAAATAGTTCCCTTACGATCACGAAGAGAAAGAGAAATGTATGGATCTATCTTTAGGTAAAAATATCCTTGTTTTCCTAAATACTTCTTTAACTTTTCCGTAAACTCCAATACTTGATTTTTGTCTTCGTAGTGAAAGAGTGGTCCTCTTGGAATATAGCCATATTTTTGTCCCATGAAAGTATTTTTACAAAGCAGTAATGCGGACCCGATCAGTTGACCTAGGTCATTAATAACTCCTAAATATTGTACTTTCAATCCACTTTCAATCATTACGCGTCCATAAGCAGAGGATTGATAGTAATTGCGATAACGATGATTGCTTGCGTATTTATCAAATTCAACTTCATTTAATTCAATGATATGCATACTACCCCTCCATTCAAACTAACAACATTATAGCACGGATGACTTCTTAGAAAAAGTAATAATTTGGGTAGAAAGAGATATTTTATAGTATAATTAAAATGAGGCGATGGATATGTTTGAAGGAAAGAAACTATTGATTTTAGGATTCGCTCGAAGCGGAAGAGATTCGGCAAAGCTTTTGATTGAAAGAAACAACGAAGTGGTAGTAAACGATATCAAGCCGCTTGAGAAGCATGATCAAACTTTGGTCACTGAATTAAAGGAACTTGGGGTGAAATTTGTTTTAGGAGAATCTCCTGATGATCTTTTGGATTCTAGTTATGATTATTTGATGAAGAGCCCTGGTGTTCCCATTGATCACCCCTATGTATTAAAAGCAAGAGAATTAGGGATTCCCGTTATCAATGAAGTGGAAATGGCCTGGCAACTTTTGCCTAAGGATATTACCATTGTTGGAATTACTGGAACAAATGGAAAAACGACGACAACTTCTTTGGTTTATGAATTGTTAAAGACAACGTACCCTACTTATTTGGCAGGAAACATTGGGTATCCTCTATCAGGATTTGTTGGGAAGATAAACTCTGGAGATGTCTTGGTGATGGAAGTCTCTTGCCAACAGTTAGAAAACTTAGAAACGTTTCATCCTCATATTGCTGTCATGACCAATTTGAGTGAAGCTCACATTGATTTCTTTCATTCCTATCAAGCCTATAAAGATGTAAAAACAAAATTATTTCAAAATCAAACAAGTGATGATGTGGCAATTTTAAATATTGAGAATCATGATGTGATGGATCAGACGAAAGAACTTGAATCATGTTCTAGATATTTCTCTAGTCTTCATGAGATCAATGGTTGTTATGTCAAAGAAAATGCAATTTATTATTACGATGAAAAGATCATTGATTGCAATAAGATCTTACTTCCTGGAAGACATAACTTAGAAAATTGTATGGCAGCGATTATGGTTGCGAAAGAAATGAAGGTTTGTAACGAGGATATTATCAAAATTTTAACGACGTTTACGGGAGTGGAACATCGACTAGAGTTTGTGAAAGAGGTAGGCGGTGTTCGTTACTATAATGATACGGAAGCGACTAATATTAAATGTACGCAGATTGCACTATCCTCTTTTGACAATCCCACGGTTTTATTTTTAGGAGGATTGGAGCGAGGACAAAATTTTGAAGAATTAACCCCTTATCTTTCTCATGTAAAAATGATTTTTGCCATTGGTGAATGCAGAGATCGAGTAAAGGAATTTGGAGAGAATCACAACATTCCCACATTTGTATTTGAACATTTAAAAGATGCTTTTCTTGATTGTACGACCAAAGTACAATCAGGAGATGTTGTATTGTTAAGTCCAGCGAGTGCTTCTTGGGATCAATACAAACAATGTGAAGACCGTGGAGAAGAATTTAAAAACTATGTAGTGGAGTTAGAAGAAAAGGAGAGGGAACATGAAAATTAAAAATGTAATCGGAAGAGAAATTTTGGATTCCAGAGGAAATCCAACGGTTGAAGTGGATGTTATTTTGGAAAATGGAATTGTAGGTAGAGCCGCTGTGCCAAGTGGAGCATCGACTGGAGAAAGAGAAGCTTTGGAATTACGTGATGGTGGAGAACGTTATCTTGGAAAAGGTGTGCTGCAAGCAGTTCAAAATGTCAATACGATTTTAAGAGATGCGGTTGTTGGTATGGAGGTGGAAGATCAGAACGTGATCGATGAAAAGATGATCGAAGTAGATGGAACCGAAACCAAAAGCAAACTGGGAGCCAATGCCATTTTAGGTGTTTCTCTTGCTTGCTTGAAGGCTGCAGCCAACAATGCTGGAAAGCCTCTTTATGCTTACGTAGGAGAAGGAAAAAACTTACCAGTTCCTATGATGAACATTTTAAATGGTGGGGCACATGCCGATAATAAACTTGATTTTCAAGAGTTCATGATCATACCACAAGCGGATACCCTCTGTGGTCGTGTTCGAATGGGTGCAGAAGTTTTTCACAATTTAAAAAAAGTATTGAATCAGAAAGGATACTCGACTGGTGTAGGTGACGAAGGAGGATTTGCTCCAGACTTAAAGAGCAACAAAGAAGGATTCGACCTTATTATGGAAGCAATTAAAGAAGCCGGATATGTTCCAGGGATCGATGTGAAATTAGCAATCGATGTCGCTGCCAGTGAGTTTTATCATGATGGAGTTTATGAATTGAAAGGAGAAGGAAGAAGTTTAACGACTGAGGAACTCATTTCTTTCTATGAAGAATTAGTGGCAACGTATCCCATTATTTCCATTGAAGATCCCGTTGATGAAAACGATTGGGAAGGATTTGCTAAGCTTACAGAAAGAATTGGTGATAAGGTTCAATTAGTTGGAGATGATTTATTTGTTACCAATCGAAAGTGTTTACAAATGGGAATTGATCATCGTGCAGGCAATGCCATTCTTTTGAAAGTGAATCAAATTGGAACCTATACAGAAACACTTGCTACCATTGAACTAGCAAGAAAGCATGGCTATCGTACCATTATTTCTCATCGAAGTGGAGAAACCGAAGATACTACCATTGCCGATCTTGCGGTAGGACTTGACTTAGGACAAATTAAAACCGGATCTATGTCTAGAACCGATCGTATTTGTAAATACAATCAACTTTTGAGAATTGAGGAAGAAGTCAATAGGCAATAAAAGGATTATATGTTATCGTGATAACGAGGAGTGAAGTATGAAAAAAATAGGAAGTATCATTGTTTTAGTTTTCATTAATGTTGCTGTTGTTTTTGCAAGTGGTTACTTTGTCATCAAACCAGGGGTTGAGAAAGTACTAGAGGCATCTAAAATCCAGATACTAACGGAAGATGAAATAGCGCAAAAGAAGGAAGAAGCACGAGAGAAGAGTGCTGAAAAGAAGCAAGAGATCAATGATAAATACGATAAGTTGATTCAAGAAGAAAAAGATCGAGTAGCAAAAGAAAAAGCCGCGATTAAAGAAAAGTACGATAAACAGATCGAAGAACTAGAAAATAGTCGTACGAAGCAAATGGGAGAAGATGGTTGGTTCGAAGAAAGTACTTCCATTAATCATAAAATTGGTGACTTGAAACATCAATCTGGTGTCGAGCAAATGAATGTTGCTTCAAGGGAATCTGATCTAGAAAGTGAAAAAAGAAAAGAAATCTCTGCTATTGAAATGGATGATTTCTTTGCTCGACCAGTCAGCAATAATAAACTAGAAAAGGGAAAATCTTTGGCCTTTGGAATTGCTATTATCTTAGTTGGTGCTATGATTATTATTTTGGATATTGCATACTTTGTCTCGAAATACAATAAGCTTGCAAAACTAAGAAATCATGTCAATTCTTGTTGGGCGCAAATTGAAGTGATGTTAAAGAAACGTTACGATTTGATTCCAAACTTAGTGAATACTGTCAAAGGATATTCTTCGTATGAGAAAGATACTTTAGAAGAAATCGTTTCCATCCGTGGGAAAGCGATGAAAGATCAAAACTTGAAAGAGCAAATGGATCATGAAAAACAGATGAGTCAAAAGATCAATCAATTATTTCTATTAAATGAAAATTATCCTAAGTTGATGGCAGATAAAAATTATTTGGCTTTAATGAATGAATTACGGATGGTGGAAACGGATCTTGCGAATCGAAGAGATATTTATAACTCGAGTGCTACTCTTTATAAGAATGCAAGAGAAACGGTTCCGACGAATTTGATTGCCAACGTTTTCGCCTTTGAAGATTTACCATTTTATACGATTGAGGATAACGAACGACAAAATGTTAAAGTAGAACTTTAAAAGAATAAGTGAGGTGTGCTTGTTGGCACATCTTTTTTCTTACGACAAAAATCGCTTTCCTTTTTTTCTTATTTGTGATAGTATAAAGTCTATTCCGAAACATAAAGTGAAATAGTATGGTACTATTTGCGAAGAGAAAGGGAATTATGAAAACAATCGATAAATCAGTAATTGATTGCAGTAAACTAAAAAAAATAAATCTTCATCCTTTAGAATTAGAGGAGAGACGTGGGGCAGCTTGGTATCACGATGGTACGTCTTTTTATAAGTTTTGGGGAGATGACTACGATAGTTTCTCGAAACAAGAAATATTAGAAGCCTTGGATCAATCCGAAAAAGTTCCTTATTTTAATTATGGTACAGCTCTTATTGTAGATAAGATGCGTAGTGAAACCGTTGGATTTATTCAAGCTGAAATTGTGGATGGAATTGATTTTACGCATTTTCATGGAGAAGAATTGAAGAGGTTTTGTTCTCAGGTATCAACTAGTCTAGAGAAATTTCATCAACAGGGATTTTTATTGTCTGATGTAGGATTTCATAATTTTTTAGTATCAAAAGATCAGGTTCCTCATGTTGTCAATTTGGATTGTGCTTCTCATCCAGATATCTATTTGAGCTGTCGTTTTTCCGAACTGGTCTATCCTTATTTGGAAAAGAAAAGCTTTTCTTTTTCGTATAAGGAATTTACACCTACTCTAGATTTGTTTTGTTTTTATATTACGTATCTTTCGCAAGAATTTCCAGATGTTTTTACGATAAAAGATCGAAGAGTTTTGAGTTCGCACTTAGAACAACATTTTACAAAGCAAGGATTGGAAGAACTAGAAAATCTTCTTTTATCAAACCAAGTTCCAGATGGTTTATCGTATCCGCATAAGATTTTTAAGAAAACGAAAATTTAGGGAACAGATTGAATTTTCTCTGTTCTTGTGATAAAATACTAGTAATTGTGAATGGAGGTTGTCAAAATGGAAGTTGTACTACTTATTATATCCATTTTATTAATTGCCCTTGCTTTGTTACAAAGTGCGAAGGCGGATGGAGCATCACAAATCATCAGTGGTGGAAACTCTGATTTGTTTAGTCAGAGAAAAGAAAGAGGATCTGAATTAGTCATTACTCGTATTACTTGGGTATTAGGAATTGCCTTTTTCGTTATTTGTTTAATCATGTCTTTTCTATAAAGCTTCGAAAGAAGCTTTTTTTGTGCCTTTCTCTTAAGGGAAAAGAATGATACAATAGATAATAGGAATACTAAGTGAAGGTGAAACGATGAAAGATAAAATAATTGATATCTTAAAGGAAAGTGGAAAACCTCTTACTGTTTTTGAAATAGAGGGACAATTGGGGGATGATTCGCTTTCGTTAGAAGAATTGTTGAAAGTGCTGCATGAGTTAGAGATAGAGACAGAAATTTATCATACCAACAAAGATAAATATATGCTTTATCAGGACAGTCATTTAAAAAAGGGAATCATGCATGCGAATAAAAAAGGATTTGGTTTTGTCGATATTGATGATTCCGATGAGGATGTTTTTGTAAGAGAAGATAATTTAAATGGGGCTCTTCATGGTGATTTGGTCGTGGTGGAAATTATCAGTAAGAAGAATGTTGGTCGTATGGAAGGGCGCATCGTAAGAGTTTTAAAACATGAAAAAGATACCTACGTTGGGGAAGTCTTTTACAAGGATCATATGTGCTATGTCCAACTGGATGATTCTAAAATGAACTTAGAAGTGATCATTCAAAAGGAGAATACTCTAAATGCTGTCGATGGTCATAAAGTGGTCGTACAAATTATCAAACGACTTAGCAATTCACAGGCTGAAGGAACGATCGTCAAAGTGATAGGTCATAAAAATGATCCAGGGGTAGATATCTTATCCATTGTTTATAAATACAACATTGAAACAGAATTTCCAGAAGCCGTAAGAGAATATGTTGCTACCATGCCAAATGCGGTAACTGAGGAAGATAAGAAAGGTAGAGTTGATCTTACCAATCTTATGATCTTTACGATTGATGGTGATGATACCAAAGATATCGATGATGCTATTTCATTGACGAAGTTAACCAATGGAAATTATCAATTGGGTGTTCACATTGCTGATGTTAGTTACTACGTGAAAGAAGGATCTGTTTTAGATGAAGATGCGATGGAAAGAGGGACTAGTGTCTACTTGGTGGATCGTGTCATTCCAATGCTTCCTCATGAGTTGTCGAATGGAATTTGTTCTTTAAATCCTTCGGTAGAACGTTTGGCGATTTCTTGTGTGATGGAAGTCAATGATAAAGGTAAAGTTGTTGACTATCGAATCTTTGAAAGTGTGATCAAATCCAAAATTCAGATGACTTATAAGAAAGTCAATTCTATTTTAGAAGACAATGTCATTCCGGAAGGATACGAACCTTATGTCGAAACGCTTCGTTTGATGGAAGAGCTTTCTCATGTACTTCGTAAGATGAAGGAGGAACGAGGTAACTTAGATTTTGATGTGGATGAAGCTAAGATTTTAGTGGATGAGAATTGTCACCCAACTGACATTGTCGTAAGAGAACGTGGTACGGGAGAGAAATTAATTGAGGACTTCATGATTGCCGCCAATGAATGTGTGGCAACGCATATTTACTATATGGAACTTCCATTTATTTACCGAATTCATGAATATCCAAAGGAAGAAAAAATTCGAAGTTTTTTAACCTTTATGGGAACACTTGGATATTCGTTTCCGGGTAATTTAAAAGACGTTCGACCAAAGACAATTCAAAAGTTATTAACTTATTTAAGAGACAAACCGGAGTTTCCAATCCTTTCTAGTTTGCTCCTTCGAAATATGCAAAAAGCGATCTATAGTCCCGATAACAGTGGTCACTATGGATTAGCAAGTTCCTGTTATACTCATTTTACGTCTCCAATTCGACGTTATCCAGATACAACGGTTCATCGCTTGCTTCGTACTTATTTGTTCAATCACAATTTAAGTAGAGACCATCAATCATTGGCAAGAAAGACTTGTCTATGTGGCAGAACATTCTTCTAGTAAGGAACAGGCTTCCATCAATTGTGAGCGCGATGTAGAAGATATGAAAATGGCAGAGTATATGGAAGATCATATTGGAGAAGTTTACGAAGGAATGATTTCTAGTGTGATGAGTTTTGGAATGTTTGTTCAACTTGATAACTTGGTTGAGGGTTTGGTACCAATTCGTGATATGAATGATTTCTTCCACTACGATGAAGATACTTTGACGTTGACAGGAGAACGTAGTAAAATAAAATACACCATTGGAGAAAGAGTGGTTGTGAAAGTGGTTCGAGCAAACAAACAAGAAGGAACCATTGACTTTGAAGTAGTGAAAAAAGTAAAGGAGTAGGTAGTAGTGAGTAAGCCAAGATTAAAGATCAAAAAGAAAGTTATTCTGTTATTTACGGTGATTGTATTGCTGGTTGGAACGGGAATTACGATTGGTGTCATGCAAGTTTTTACACCGAAGAAACCGAAAGAGGAAAAACCTCCTGTCCAAAAAGAGGAGAAGCCCAAACGAGAGGAATATCATTTGAGTTTAGCCATGGTGGGAGATTGTCTCATTCATAGTGCCATTTATGCTGATGCCAAAACTGCGGATGGATATGACTTTAAACCGATTATTGAAAATGTGAAACCAATCATTCAACAACATGATTTGGCTTACTACAATCAAGAGACGATTCTAGGGGGCTCAGAAATTGGACTATCCCATTATCCTAGATTCAACTCCCCTTACGAAGTGGGAGATGCTTTCTTAGATGCGGGATTTAACTTGGTGAGTCTTGCCAATAACCATACGATGGATCGTGGAGAAGAAGCTATTATTAATTCCCTAAATTACTGGAATTCGAAAAAAGACTTAGCTGTGACTGCGGGAAGTTATTTGACCCAGGAAGATCGTGATGCTTCTGCTAGAGTCTATGAAAAGAATGGAATTACGTATGCTTTCTTTGCTTATACAACGGTGACAAATGGATTGAATCCACCGGCAGATCGTCCTTATTATAATATGGTTTACTCTTACGAAACAGCTAAAGCTGATATTGAAAAAGTGAGATCTCAAGTGGATGTTGTTCTTGTTTCGATGCACTGGGGGACCGAATATTATCAAGGGGTCAGCGAAGAGCAAGAAAGAATTGCCAACGAATTATCAGGTCTTGGCGTGGATATCATTATTGGAATGCATCCTCATGTTTTAGGACCGATTGGATACGTCAACAATACTTTGGTTCTCTACTCATTGGGCAATTTCTTATCGGCCCAACTTTATGCTGACCAGTTAACAGGTGCTATTGTTTCTGTTTCCATTGATAAGGTAGTAGAGGGAGATAATAAGACCGTTACCATTTCGAATCCTACGGCAACTCTTACGTATACTTACTATGTCCAAGGACCAAATAACAGGTTTAAGATGTATACCTATGATCAATTGAATCAAAATATTTTACCAAATTATATGACTCATTATGAAGCTAATAAAGCGGTGCTTACAAGTTTAAGTGATCGCGTTACCGTAACACCAGCTCAATAGAAAAAGAGGTGAGAAGATGGAAATTCTCAATCGCAAGGCAAGACACGATTATTTTATTGAAGAAGAAGTGGAATGTGGTATTGTTTTAAAGGGAACTGAAATCAAATCAATTCGTGAAGGAAGTTGTAATCTCAAAGATAGCTATGCGATCATTCGGGGAAATGAAATGTTCCTTTTGAATACATTTATTGCTCCTTATAAACAGGGAAATTTATTCAATCATCAGGAAACAAGAACGAGGAAGTTATTGTTACATAAAAAGGAAATAAAAAAAGTGAGTGAGAAACAAGAATTACAAGGTTATACTTTGATTCCTTTGAAAATCTATTTCAAGTTTGGAAAAGCAAAGTTGTTATTAGGAGTTTGCAAAGGAAAGAAAGATTACGATAAACGAGAAAGCATCAAAGAACGAGACTTAAAAAGAGAAGCAGACAAAGCAATGAAGCAACGATATTAGTTGCTTTTTTTAGAAGCTTTTGTTATAATGTGCTCACATGGTGAAACCATGGAAATAATATTGGGGCTGTATATGGTTTCGACAGGAATAATAGGACATAGATGGCAAGTCGTAAGTCTTACGTTACAGGCAAATTAAAAATAACTGGAAACAGAAATCAATTAGCTTTCGCTTAATTTAAATCGCGAAGCGTCTTTCTTTCCTTTTTCCTATGGAGGTTAGATAAGACTTATTTAGTAGGATATATTTTGACTAGTGCTTAGGAGTCAAAATGAATCGTATAAGCTTAGCTTACTCTTTTGGTTGTCAATTACTGTTTGAGTGAGTGAAGTGAATTAATTGACTAAACTTGTAGAGGTTTATGTAC
Organism: uncultured Bacilli bacterium; assembly: GCA_949113215.1. GTDB lineage: Bacteria > Bacillota_I > Bacilli_A > RF39 > UBA660 > CARZYU01. The sequence goes on from CARZYU010000027.1 coordinate 11,218, forward strand.
CGTTATTTTTGGACAGGAGTTCGACTCTCCTCAGCTCCACCAAATTAGTAATTAATAAATTTGCTTTATGATATACCTATATTTTCATTGGACAGTATGTCGAAAATTAGAAAAACGCACAATAATACAAAATTATTGTGCGCTTTTATTTTTCTAAATTAGAGAACGGGTTTGAATTAATCTACAATGTTTTTTCATAGTACTCTACGTCTATTAAAGTTCCATCTGGATACTTTTCTTGGGCTGTTTTAATCCATTTATCAAAACCATAATGTTCATAGATTTGCTTGTTTTTTGTTTCAGTGGGTTCTACTCCTAGAGTAACTTTAGTATATCCTCTTGATTTTAAATCATTTAACATATATTGAAATAAAACGGAGAAATAGCCTTTTCCCTGATATTCTTTTCTTGTACGAAACGCGGCAAGATAAGCCGTTTTTTCATCCACCAATCCCTCTTTATTCTGAACTTTAGAGGGGTTGATCATGGCCGTTGCTTCACAAATGATTTCTCCATTTAATACCCCGTAGTAAGGAATGATATGTCCTTTCATCGCGTTCTCTAGGAATTGTTCTTTCCATATAATCCAATTACTTTGATGTTCACTGTTTTGGTTGATTTCATAATCCCACTTTGTATTCATTTCCTCTAAAGTTGGTATTTTACAAATGTAGTTTTGTTTCATTATGTCACTTCTTCCTGTGTGAATTTAATATGATTATAACAGTTTAGAGTAATGATTTCTATAATTTTTTCATTGTGAAACAATGAATTTAAACTATTTTTCTTTTTTTCCGTTTTATACTATACTTAACTAGGAATGAGTCTGTCAATGAAAGATGAATTATTGATTTTTCTTTGATAATCAGTTGATGAAAAAATGATGATTTGATGTTATAGAGAGGAAATGATTATGAACCAATATATGGAACTTGCTAAAACATTATCGGAAAACTGTTTCACTACAAATGAGGGTGGCCCTTTTGGAGCTTGTGTTGTTAAAGATGGAATCGTGATTGGAAAAGGATTCAATCAAGTTTTAGGGCATCATGATCCCACTGCGCATGCGGAAATTATGGCTATCAGAGATGCTTGCACAAATATGCATACCCATGATTTAACTGGGTGTGAGCTTTATACTTCCTGCTATCCTTGCCCGATGTGTTTATCCGCTATTATATGGTCTAATATTAAGAAAGTATATTATGGAAATACCAAAGAAGATGCCGCTAGAATTGGATTTAGAGATGCTTCTATTTATTCTTATATTCAAAATACTATGGATCATTGCGAAGACAAAGAAGTGTTAGAATTGAAATGTATTGATCGAGACGAAACGATAAAAACATTTGATCAATTTATGGAAAAGAACGATAAAACGATGTATTAAAATATTTTTCATGCAAAGAAAAAGAAACAATAGATCTTTTTGTTTCTTTTTTAATTTGTTTCAAATAGTTTATGAATGATTTCTGGATAGTTGCTCATAATTCCAATTTTAGTGAGAACTTCTTGTAAATGGGGTGTTGATTTTTCACCCTGATAATGTTCATAAATATAGGCAGTATAATAGTTGGAATAAACGTATAAAATTACTTCTTTCCCCTGATCGAGTAACGTATCGATGACCAAATCATCTTGTGTATTGGAAATTAAAACATAATAGTCTACATCAATAAAATTAAAGTCAATTCCTGTCATGGCAAATCCAATTTTGTAGTTTGGATTTTGTCGCTTTAAAACAGTAATTAGATTACGACTGATACTATGTACATGGATAGTTAAATTTTGATTTTGCTCTATAATTCGATTTAATTCATTAACATAATCATTCATTCGTGCGTTTGCTTCTTGAAGATTCGTTTCATTTAAAACACTGGGATTAGAGGGAGATAAATTAATATAGAGGTCTTTCTTTTTGGGAAGGTTATTTAGATTACTTAAAACGTCCTCAAGTAATACGAGTTCATAATCTTTTAGTTCATTGAAGTTATTCCCGTTGATCGTATTTGTAATAGGAATCCCACTGTCATCTGGATTGAAAATAACGATTTTGTTGTCCTTTGTATAAGCAACGTTGAAAGACATGGCATCAATGAAATCCTTTGTTAATCCATTTACAAAAAAGTCACGCGTCGTTAGGGTATTGCTTTTTTGCGCTATAATTCTCATCCTATCACCTAACTTATTTTATTCTTCGATATTTCGTTTATTCTTATTCTTGATCGTTTGAAATAATTGGTAATTTTTTCCAAATTCATTGCAATTATTGCTTCCTAGAGATAGAATTACTTTAAAGTAGGTGTTGTATCGTGATAGATTTTTTAGTGTGTGATGACGAAGAAGTTGCCAGAAAAAATTTAAAAAAGCAAATTGTTGATTTGATGTCTTCAAAGAAGTATAAATATGAAATTCATTTATTTCAAAGTTACGATGAGGAATTTCAGTCTTGGATTAGTAAACCTTCTCCTAATAAAATTTATATTTTGGATATTAAAATTGCAGGGGCTGAAGAAACAGGAATTGATATTGCAAGAAAGATTCGATTGCTTGATACGCAATCTATTTTAATCTTTATTACCCAAGATAAAGAAAAGTA
>CARZYU010000028.1:0-6016 GCA_949113215.1 uncultured Bacilli bacterium
GATGTAGTTTAATGGTAGAACCTCAGCCTTCCAAGCTGACTACGTGGGTTCGATTCCCATCATCTGCTCCATTTAGGAAATACCCTTGTATTACAAGGGTTTTTTATTTTAACTGTTGATTTAGACCACACTTTGATAACAAACTTTTTACATGTGTCTCTTTGTTTATTATAGCACAATCCACTATTTGTCTCTATCTCTTAAAAAAGTAAAAAAAGAAGTTCCAAAAAATGGAGCCTCTTTTCTTTTTATAACACTTACTTAGTTGATCTCGGATAAGCTTTTCGCTCATCTGTCAGCCCAACCAAATAATCAATACTGACATGGAAATAAACTGCTAACTTTTTCAAGGAGTCGATTGGAATACTTAAATTTCCTGTTTCATACCTTGAATACGTTGTTTGATAACAATTCAAAACAGCCGCAACTTCCCTTTGACTTAAATCATGATCCTCTCTTAAATCTTTTAAACGATTCATCTTATCCACCACTTTCACTAACTTGATTTTAAATTATGCGAAAGAAGCATATTAAAATCTATGCTATATTCGCATAGATTATTTTTTCTTTCCTGAAAACCCAATGAGATAATCGACACTCACATCATAAAAAGTTGCCAATTTCTTCAATAAATCGAGGGGTACATTAACCTCCTCTGATTCATAACGAGAATAAGTACTTTGAGAACAGTGTAAAATATTCGCTAGATCCGCTTGGGTCAAGTCTTTATCCTCTCTGAGATCCCTCAATCGATTCATGTTCATTCACCATGCCCATTGTACTTTATGCGATTGTCGCATATTGACTTTTATGCAATATTTGCATACAATGATATTAATGAAAAGTATACATATTGTGGTACATGGGAGAGTTGATGGATGAAAAAATTAAACGCTATTCAAAAATGTAGAATCGTTCACACTGTCGAAAAGACACTTTACTTTATCAGTGGTTTCATCACGTTAAACGCGATTCTTTTCTATTTTTCTTTGGAAAGCACTTATCAATACGATCATCATTTCCCAAAGCTATTCTTTCCCTTCCTCATCAGTGTTGTAGTTTCTATCCCTATTTTACTCTTAGAACTTAGCAATCGTCTCACTACAAAATTATGGTTTCATTTCTTCCATTCTTAAAAGCCAAATAGATCGAGTAAGATATTTTTTAGGGCATACATTGAGAAAAAACGACATATAAATAACTAGAAAAAAATATGAGGTGAAATGGATGAATAAAAAACTTGCTCTTTATTTATGTGGTATTACCATTTTTTTGGTTGCTAGTTTCTCTTGGATTTATCTCGGAAAAAAGGAAAACAAGCCAAAGACAAGATCTTTAGAAGCAACGGTACTTGCTGCTTCTAAAAATCAGATTACTGTTCAAGACAGTCAAAATGTCATTTACACATTTCTAATCGACGATCTCATTCCAGATGTAGGTTCGAGAGTCGTCATCGAATACACGGGACTTCTAGACAAAAATACGGAGCGTCAAGAAGGTAGAATCAGGGAATACGCCCCTTCTCCTAGAGGAAACAACGAAGATGGAATTCCCTATGCCTGGTTGGATGACGGAATTTTTAGTCAGTATTACATCCTAGCAAATGAAAAGTTAAAGACGCTTTCCCTAGATGAGAAAATAGGACAACTGTTCTTAGCAAGGTATCCTGATAACGCCAAGGAAATATTGAAAGATTACCCTCTAGGAGGTTTCGTATTCTTTGAAAAAGATTTCAAAGACAAATCCCAAAAAGAAGTTCAGAATATGATCAAAGAATTACAAGAAAAAAGTAACATCCCTCTTTTAACCGCTGTCGATGAAGAAGGTGGAAAAGTCGTTCGTGTCAGTAGCAATCCTAAATTAGCAAACGAAAAATTCCCATCTTCACAGGAGTTATATGCTACTGGTGGATGGGACGCGATTACCAAAGATACCATCGAAAAAAATGAATTATTAGGAGATTTAGGTCTTAATGTAAACTTAGCTCCAGTGGTCGATGTTTCAACAGATCCAAATGATTACATCTACGAAAGAAGCTTTGGAAAAAATACAGATCTCACTTCCAAATACGCCAAAACCGTAATCGAAGCGAGCCACGGCAGTAAAGTATCCGATACACTCAAACATTTTCCAGGTTATGGAAGCAATAGCGATACTCACGCGGGAGGATCAACGGACAATCGAACGTTAGAAGCCATTCGTCAAAATGATTTACCACCATTCAAAGCAGGAATTGAGGTGGGTGCAGAAGCTGTCTTAGTCAGTCACAATACCATCACCAATTTAGATGCCTCTAATCCTGCTTCCCTTTCACCAAGTGTCCACAATCTCCTTCGAAATGATCTTGACTTCACTGGTATTATCATGACGGACAATATGGATATGGCTGCCGTATCTTCGATTCCAAACGCAATTGTCAAGGCTCTTCTCGCTGGAAATGATTTAATCATTACGACAGATTACCAAGAAGCCTTTCGTTCGGTCAACGATGCCTTGGATGATGGAACTCTAAGTGAGGAACTAATCGATAAACTAGCTTTCCGAGTCTTAGCTTGGAAATATTATAAAGGGCTCATGTTTGAAATACAAAAATAAAATTTTCACAATCACATAAAAAAGAGAATGTTAAATAAAAACACATTCTCTTTTTTGATATCCATTAATTTCTTCTTCATAATCGTCTTGGCATTCTTTTAATAGACATACCGAATTGGTTCTAAGACTTTCTTTCACATCGATGACTCTTTGATTTTTGGATCCTTTGAACTTCAAATTCAAACTGAACTGTTCAAGGATGAACTTTCCATCTACCAAAACATCAATATAATTCAAAAGTTCTCGTTGTTTTTTATTGTTTAAAATATCTTCATAGAGGAAGCCCGTATAACACCAGACATCCATTCCTAGACTTTTCGCATATTTACAAATTTCAATACAGGGTTCTACTTGAAAAAGTGGATCTCCACCTGATAACGTAATTCCTGTTTGACCCTTCAACTCGCGAATGGCTTCTTTCACTTCGTCGACAGAGACTTCTACTCCACCTTTAAAATCGTGGGTTTGAGGATTCTGGCACCCAAGACAAGCATGAGAACATCCTTGTGTCCAAAGTACCGTACGAATCCCCACCCCATCGACAATACTATCCGGTTGTAAATCTGCAGCTAAACGAATTGTCATTATTTACTAGCAACGATACCTTCGGTACCATGTTTCACACGATCATGTTCTTCGGCTCTTTTGGCATTGTTGAAACGATCTACCGTTCCTACCAAATAACCTGTAATTCTACGAATCCTTTCGAATCCTACTCCTTCTCCAATTTTCTTTTCTTCTGCTTTCATTTTTTACTCCTCCTTTTATTGATTGCAGCTTGCACACTTTATTTTTTCTAAACTGACGGCTTCAAAATTTCTTCTTCCACAGCCAGGGCAAACATCTCCAATGACTCCAGTATAGCCACACACTGGATCTCGATCGACTGGATGGTTGATTGCTCCATATCCAATCTTATTATCGTGCATCAAACGAACGATTTTTTCAAAGGCATCTACATTATTAGCCGTGTCACCATCGACCTCAATGTAACTAATATGTCCACCATTCGTAAGAGCATGATAAGGTCCCTCTAATTTCAATTTATCCACAATCGAAATATTGTAATAAACTGGAACGTGGAACGAATTGGTATAATAGCTTCGATCTGTTACACCAGGAATCATTCCATAAATGGATTTATCAATGTTCGTAAATCTTCCTGATAACCCTTCTGCTGGAGTTGCAATGACAGAGAAATTCAAACGATACTCCCCGGCATATTCATCTGCCTTTTTACGAATGTGTTTGATGATTTCAAGTCCCAACTTCTGTGCTTCTTTGCTTTCTCCATGATGTTCTCCAATGAGAGCTTTCAAGCATTCCGCCAAACCGATGAATCCGAATGTCAATGTCCCATTCTTTAAAACTCTTCTAAGGCGATCTCCTGGTTTTAGGGTTTCCGAATCAATCCACACTCCCTGTCCTAACAAGAATGGGAAGTTTTGAACATGTCTTGAACATTGAATTTCAAAACGTTCCAACAACTGATCTTTCACAAGTTCCATAAGTTCATCAAGTTCCTTATAAAAACCTTTCATATCTGGTTTTCCTAACGTTACCACTCCATGTTTGATTCCCAAACGAACTAAGTTCATCGAAGTAAAGGATAAATTACCACGACCTGGGGTAATCGTATTCGATGGAACCGCTACGTTTGACATAACACGAGTACGGCATCCCATATAAGCGACTTCTGTTCTATAATCTCCCTCTTTGTAAGCCGATAAATTATAAGGAGAATCGATAAAGGAAAAGTTAGGGAACAACCTCTTTGCTGACACCTTACAAGATAAGCGGAATAAATCATAGTTTGGATCTTTCTCGTTGTAATTCACGCCTTCTTTTACCTTAAATATAGAAATCGGAAAAATTGGTGTTTCTCCTCTTCCTAAACCAGCATCGAGCGCCAACAAATAATTTCGTAACACCATTCTTCCTTCAGGAGACGTATCCGTTCCGAAGTTAATCGATGAAAATGGAACTTGAGCTCCTGCTCTTGAATGCATCGTATTTAAATTGTGAATGAACGCTTCCATGGCCTGGAATGTAATACGATCCGTTCTAGCCATCGCCTTATCGTAAGCTTTATAGAAAATGCGTTCTACTTGCTCACTATCTTTATAGAATTGTTCAAACATTGTAATGTCTAATTCAATACTCTTCAATTTATCAATTTCTTTGGTAATGGTCTTAAACGCTACATAGTTTAAGAAACCACCCACATCAAATAGATCATAGAGTAATTGTTTAAACTGCTTCTTGAATGTCTTTAATACTCCAGGAGCCATATAATAATCAAATGCCGGAATACTCTGTCCTCCATGTTGATCATTTTGGTTCGATTGAATGGCAATGGCTGCCAAAGCAGTATAAGAAATGATATCGTTAGGGCATCTCAAATGACCATGTCCTGTCGAAAAACCATCTTTGAACAACTTTTCCAAATCGATCTGGCAACAAGTCGTCGTTCCCATTGGCAAGAAATCCATATCGTGAATATGAATCAATCCAGAATCGTGTGCTTCGGCAAACTTTTTGTTCATGAGATAAGACTGAGCGAACTGTTTGGAAATGGTTGCACCATATTGGAGCATCGTTCCCATGGCCGTATCTCCATTGACATTGGCATTGTCACGCTTCGAGTCTTCATCCTTCGCTGCTTTTAGAGAAAGTGCTTCGATGGCCTTCGTTAATTTATGTTCTTTCGAATGGAATACTTTTCTCGATTCTGCTCTTCTCTCTCGGTAACTAGAAAAAGCTTCTAATACATCGGCATACTCGAGCTCTCTTAGACTTTGTTCAATCAAATCTTGAATATCTTCAATTTTAATTGTCTTTTCTTCTTTGTAATTTTTTTCAATTTGTTCTAATACCCTCACATAGACCTTATTCGCATCTTCTGCTGTATAAGTTTCATTGGTTGTTCCATCAAATCCTTTGCGAATAGCCGTAGCAATTTTTTCACCATTAAATTCTGCCTTACGACCACTTCGTTTGATGACTTGAAGGTCTTTGATTTCTGGAACTGTTGTCGTCATGTTTTTACCTCCCTTATGACAAAATATTGTATCCTTCTTACAACATTAATTCTATTCAGGAAGGATGAAAATTGCAACCAAATTAAGAGCAAAAATGGGCAATATTTTTTGGTAAATTTTGACATGTCTTATAGAATAAGGATTTTAGATGCGTCCATCGAACGTATCTTGACAAGCACTTTACAAAAGAAGAAAAAATTCGTTTTGAAAAATGTTACGTTTTCTCAAAAAACAGATTTTTTGATTTTTTGAAAAAGAAAAATCCTTATAAAATAAGGATTTCTTGTTTTTGGAAATTTCTTTTTCTCCGTTTTTCAAAAAGTTCCACTTTTCTATTTTTTCGTTTTTCACTATTTTTCGATCGGTAATAACGACAAGGA
>CARZYU010000028.1:6026-9726 GCA_949113215.1 uncultured Bacilli bacterium
TTTGTTTCTTCAAATCCACATCCAAAACATAGCAGTCGACAATGTCACCTACACTGACTACTTCCGATGGACTTTGAATAAATCGATTTGCCATCTTCGAAATATGAATCAAACCATCATCATGAAGCCCAACATCGACGAAAGCTCCAAAGTCCACGACATTGCGAATTGTCCCTTGTAGTAGATCCCCTACCTTCAAATCTTCCAAGTGAAGTACGTCCGTTCGAAGCATTGGTTGAGGATAGGCATCTCTTGGATCGCGGCCTGGATTCTGCAAAGCTTTCACAATATCTTCTAACGTATAATGGTCTACGTTTAATTTTTCCTGATAAACGTTAAGGTCAATCTGTTTCAACTTTTCCTTTAATGAATCTGTTCCGATTTCTAAAGCATTACTTCCCAGTTCTTCTAAAAGCGCTTCAGCTATTTTATAACTCTCTGGATGAATCGAAGTTTTGTCAAGAGGATTCGTTCCATCTAAAATACGTAAAAAACCAATGGATTGTTCATAAGCTTTCTCACTCATCAATTTATGAATCTGTTTTCGATCCAAAAAGCTTCCAAGCTCGTCTCGCGCTTGCAATAGTTTATCGATGATGCGTTTATTAAGTCCAGATACATAACCGAGTAAAGATGCACTTGCTGTATTGATATTGACTCCTACTTGATTGACTGTTTTTGTGACAACAAAGTTCAAGGATTCGTCCAATTTCTTTGTCGAAACATCATGTTGATAAAGTCCTACTCCGATACTTTTAGGATCAATTTTCACCAGTTCGGAAAGAGCATCTTGGAGTCTTCTTCCAATACTAATCGCGCTTCGTTTTTCTACCGTCAAAGAAGGGAACTCCGAAATTGCCAAAGGAGAAGCGGAATAGACAGAAGCTCCTGCTTCACTGACGATGACATATTCAACGGGACGTTTGGCTTCTTTGATCGTCTCGGCAATAAAAGCTTCACTTTCTCTAGAAGCCGTTCCATTTCCAATGGCAATGAGATCCACTTGGTAGCGATCAATCAAATCTAGTACCATCCTTTTGCTCTCTTCTATCTTTAAATGTGGCTCCGTTGGATAAATGACCGAAATATCGAGTGGTTTTCCTGTTTGATCCAAAACAGCCAACTTACAACCAGTACGAAAAGCCGGATCGTACCCTAACACTACCTTATCTTTCATCGGAGGCGTTAAAAGCAATTTCTCCAAGTTGACAGAAAAATTCTCAATGGCCCTTTCTTCTGCAAATTCTTTTAAAGAAGCACGAACTTCTCGTTCGATCGATGGAAAAATCAATCTCTGATAACTGTCTAAAATAGCCTCCTTGACCGTATTTACCGCAAAGGATTTCGGTCTTACGATCATTTGCTTTTCTAAGTAGGAAAGCACCTCTTTTTCCTCGATGACAAGACCAACAGAAAGTACTCCTTCCTTTTCTCCACGATTCATTGCTAACATACGATGAGGTTTGATCGAGCGAATGGGCTCTTGGTGTTCATAATACATTTCGTAAAGGCCGTTTTCGTCTTTTGCTCCTCGCTTCTTTTTGGAACAAATCATACCGTTTTGAACCATGTATTTTCGAATCCATTTACGATAACTGGCATCGTCACTAATCTATTCCGCAATGATGTATTTAGCCCCTTCCAGAGCTTCTTTGATCGTCGGAACTTGATCGGTTAAGTATTTCTTAGCAATTCCTTCTAAACTACCAATTTCGGATAACTTCATCAGTTCTTCTGCCAAAGGAGAAAGTCCTAAGGAAATTGCTTCCGTCGCCTTCGTTTTCTTCTTTTCTTTATAAGGACGATAAAGGTCTTCTACTTCCACAAGTTTTTGACACGCTAAAATTTGTTGCTTCAACTCCTCCGTTAACAACTTCTTTTCATCGATCAGGCGAATGACATCTTCCTTACGTTTCAAAAGATTTTGTTGGTAAAGATAAACATCACTTACTTTTCGGATTTGTTCCTCATCAAGGGCACCTGTTGCTTCTTTTCGATATCTCGCAATAAAAGGAATGGTATTCCCCTCTTGTAACAAGGTAAGTACCGTTTCTACCTGTTTCTTCTGAACATGAAGTTCCTCAGCAATTTCTTCAATTATTTGTTGATTCATACTCTAGCCTCCTTCGTTAGTGTATCAAATCTCTCTTTTGAAAAGAAGCATAAAACAGCAATTTGACAATAAAAAACTAGGTTAAAAACCCAGTCTTAAAATTTCAAATGTTACATTTTTGGATACTCCATTGGTCGAAGCCTCCGATTCAAAGAGCAAGTCAAAGTCATAGGCTCTTCCAATTCCAATGGCCCCTCCACGATCTAAGACAATCGCTAAGATAGGTTCTTTGGAAAAGGTTGTATTTTTCATACGAACAATGGTACCAAAAGCATATTTTGGATCCCCTGCTACGACACGAACCTTACCATATTCTGAATCAGAATAATAAATTCCATTCGAATAAATGTCAAATCCAGAAGAAGTAAAACCACTACAGCCTCTACAGTCTGGTCCATAACCACTTACTTTACCCGTAAATGTTTCCAATACTTGATCCTTAACTTCCTCCATGGGAGCTTCTATTTTACTAGAAGGAACAAAGACTTGCTCTTCTTTTGGAAGTTCCTTGATTTCTTCGATTTCTACTTCAATTGGTTCCTCTTGAGTGAATTCTTTTTCCTCTACTACTTTACTTCTTTGTGTTGATAGATAAACGAAGTCTCCTCCATTGATCTCCTTCTGTTGATTATAAACACTCGCTTGTCCTGTTGTAACACTGACATTGATAAACATTCCAAGTAAGACAATCACTAAGAAGCAATTGATCACATTGACAACTTGATTCTTGAAAAATTTCATTCTATTCTCCTTTGTTTTCTAAATCATTGCTGTATTACCATCCTAACATGTTTCGAATGGGTTTACAACCATTATATGCCAAATGGAGTGTAAATAGAAATGTAAATTTTTGCCAACAAAAAAAGAGGTTTCCCTCTTACTTATAATTTTCTGCTTTTACTTCCATGAAGCTTCTTGGGTGATTGCAAACAGGGCAAACCTCTAAAGCATCCTTTCCTGTATAAACATATCCACAGTTACGGCAAACCCAAATCTTGTCTCCATCCTTGTGGAAAATACGATCATCCTTCAAATTCTTTAATAACGTTAAGTATCTTTCTTCATGTTCCTTTTCAATTTCAGCAACTTTTTCAAACAAGAAAGCGATGCGATCAAATCCTTCTTCTTTTGCAGTTTTGGCAAAATCTTGATACATCGTCGTCCATTCGAAGTTTTCTCCAGCAGCAGCATCTTCTAAGTTCGTAGCAGTATCAGGAACAGCCCCACCATGAAGTTCTTTGAACCACATTTTCGCATGCTCTTTTTCATTATTCGCTGTCTCTTCGAAGATAGCAGCTAATTGTTCATATCCATCTTTCTTTGCTTTCGAAGCATAATAAGTGTACTTATTTCTCGCTTGACTTTCTCCTGCGAAAGCAGCCATTAAATTTTGTTCTGTTTTAGATCCTTTTAATTCCATAAACTTCTCCTTACTAATAATAAAATGATTCATTTAAATTATAATACTTCAAAAAAAGAAATTGCAAGAGTTTTAATCAAAAAAAGAAGAACAATGTTATAATCGTGATAGAGGTGAAAACATGAGAATTTCGAAAGAAAATTATTATTTGGATATTGCAGAGGCAA
>CARZYU010000028.1:9736-13691 GCA_949113215.1 uncultured Bacilli bacterium
CTTGTCTAAGAAGAAATTTTGGAGCAATCATTGTCAATCACGATGAGATCATTTCCACCGGTTATGTCGGAGCTCCAAGAGGAAGAAAAAATTGCTGTGATTTAAAATATTGCACGAGAGAAAAGTTAAACATTCCAAGAGGAGAACGTTACGAGTTGTGTCGGAGCGTTCATGCTGAACAAAATGCCATCATCAGTGCCAATCGCAATCAAATGATCGGTGCAACTCTCTACTTAGTAGGAAAGAACTATGGAGATAATACCTATGTAGAAAACGCAAGACCTTGTGCTCTTTGCAAAAGAATGATCATCAATGCCGGAATCAAAACCGTTATCGTAAGAAAGAACAAAACAGAATACGACGTCATCGAAGTACAAGATTTCATCGATCAAGATGAAAGTTTAGAAGGCGTTATGGGTTACTAAAAGAGGTTTCAATCAAACCTCTTTTTCTTTTGAATTCGAATGCCAAGAACCCCATGCCTCTCTTCCTCTTCCTTAGAATAGATACGACGAATTCCTTCTAATTTTGCTTTTAATTCTTCCCCTTGATAATGAAGAAAAGTTAGCAATTCTTCAAAGGTGGGATATTGATACAAATCGAGAACCTCTACTTCTATCTTTTCTTCAAGATCAGGCAACTTAGAGAAAAGAATGGTATCTCCTACTTTGATTTGCCTTCTCTTTTCGTCGAATAGACGAAACTCTACATTCTTCGTTCCGTCCTCAATCGCCCGAAATGGTTGTTCCAACAATTTCATCTGATGTTTCATTTTATCACCTCAACTTATAACGACACATCAATACTTTGTTCCCAGTAAGGTCTTCCTGAAATAGAAAAGTACGTTTTCAATTGTCTACTAATAACAATCCCCTTCTGTTGTAAACTTCCACGTTTCAGTAAAACAGAACGCACCGTCATCATCGCCTTAAACAACTCCGCCCGATCCTCTTCTACACTACTTTTTGCATAATCAAACCAAAAATGAGGATTACCTGGTTCCGGTTCTTGATAGGATGTATTCCCATAAACAAAGTCACTTGGATTATGGGATGCATATTCCGAATAAGGATCTGTTCCACCCCGATACATCATAATTCGCAAATAAGAATCAATACAATGCATCATTTCATGATGAAACGTCTCTCTGAAATTACGATTCGTTAAAATTAGTTTTGGTTGAGCCCCATTAGAGGTATCCGCTGCTCCAGCAATATCTCTACCCGAAACTCCCTCTACTAAGAAAATCGAAAGAGGCATTCCTTCATGAGCAAACGAGAAAAAAAAGCCATAGGGATACTTTATTAACTCTTCCTCTAAAATGGTCAATTGATTTCGAATGACCTCATGATCATTGGTATGAATCAACTCATAGCTAGCATACATCGCTTCATCTCCATAAAAAATACTCAGTCCATAGGAAGATTCCAAACCCTTTCTTTTCTGATTGTTTTCCATCTCCAAAGCAGAAACTGGCGAGGATGGTTTCTGTTCTGTTTGGGAAGGAGCTTCTTCCTTCTTATCCTCTTCCTTTTTCGTATCTTCTGTCTTCTCTTCGTTTTTTTCTTCTGACCTCTCTTCTTCCGTTTTCTCTTCTTTCACTTGAGAGGAATTTTTTTTATCGCTTTTTTTCGAAGAAACATCAGAAGTCCCTTTCTTATCACTTAAATCCTTTTTCGAAGAAGTTCTACTGGGAAGCAACAGCAAGCAAAGAACGATCGCAATCAACAAGAAAAGACCAAGAAAGATAGAAATCGTTTTCTTTTTCATGAGATACCTCCTGGTATTTGTATTCCTTTTTATTGTATCATAACCCATAGAAAGAAATGATAGGATTCTAAAAAAACTTATAGTATAATAAAAATAATGAAGGAGGACTAAAAATGATTGAACTAAAGCATGTCCATAAGACATATCAATCCAAAAAGAGCAAAAACACCAAAGCCCTCGACGATGTATCCCTCACCCTAAGTGAAAAAGGAATGACATTCATTTTAGGAAAAAGTGGATCTGGTAAATCTACCCTACTTAATGTGTTAGGGGGACTCGACAAATATGACTCTGGCGATATGCTCATCTTGGGAAAAAGCAGCAAAGATTTTACTCAAGCAGACTTCGATTCTTATCGAAACACTTACGTTGGATTCATCTTCCAGGAATTCAATATTTTAGAAGACTACGATGTATATCAAAACATTGTACTAGCTCTACAGCTTCAACAAAAGGAAGCAAACGAAAAGGAAATTGATACCCTACTCGATCGACTAGAATTAACGGAATTAAAAAAACGAAAAGTCAACGAATTATCAGGTGGGCAAAAACAAAGAGTCGCCATTGCCCGTGCTCTCATTAAAGACCCTAAAATCATCTTGGCTGACGAACCAACCGGAAACTTAGATAGTAAAACAGGACGTCAGGTCATGGAACTTTTAACCGAAATTGCGAAAGAAAAATTAGTCGTCATCGTTTCTCATGACGAAGAATATGCCAACAAATATGGTGACAGAATCATCGAAATTAAAGATGGAAAAATCATCAAGGATTCCAAAGAAGCAAAAAAAGAAAAGGAAATAAAAAACACTTATCAAACCATCAAATCAAAACTTCCTTTTCAAGAAAGTTTTAAGCTTGGAGTCGGTAGTTTAAAACACAAAAAAGTAAAATTAGTCTTTACCATCTTACTAACGGTATTAACGCTTGGCTTCTTAAGTTGTACAGATACCCTATCCAGTCACAACTTTGCTGAAGGACATGCAAAAGTTTTAACAGAACAAAAAGAACAATTCGTTCAAATTGAAAAAAAGCACATTTTTAAAGACGAAGATGGTTATACGTTTACTCAAACCATTTCTATGGATCAAGATTCCATTCAAACCGTGGAAAAGAAGTTGAAAGGTGAACATTACGATGTCTATCATTATCAAAATGGACAAATGTCAAACAGTTTAATCGACTTGTTTCATCTACAAAACAACAACATGTACGATGTAGCAGCTGCAGAGATCGTGGCAACGTCTGACCTTTCTAAAATCATTCGTGAATCCATTACGGGACGAACGGCAAAAGAAAAAAATGAAGTTGTCATCTCCAATGACCTCGCTAATCTAATCATCGAAAAGGGAGTCGAAGTTCACGAAAAAGTCGTTCAAAATGAGTTCAAAGAATCGAATGTTTTTGAGCCAAAAACTTACGAAGAAATTTTAAATACCAACTTTACCTATTACTTCGGAACAAAAGAAAAAGTCAAAATCGTAGGAATCATCAATTACGATTTAAGTGATGTTACCAAAGACTATAAAAATAATGTTCTAAACAAAGTATTTGTTAATCCTTCGTTCGTAGAAGAACGAAAGGAACAAAGGTTAAATACGTTAAAATCTTATTATCAAGCGAACACCACTGTCGAAGGAATTACCAGGCCAGAGAGCGAAGATAATTCTTTTGGATACACCGGTTCTTACAGTTCCCCTTCTGTTTTAGATCATGAGATAGAATTCTTCGATGGAAACGGTTGGAGAACAACAAGTAGCTTAGGCGAAAAAGAGGTCATTCTTTCCGTCGACCAAGTAGCAAATGGGGAAAATTATTACGAAGATCTCAACAATTACACCAGTCGTAATTTTGAAGAAGACTACAACGAGTTAACCAAGCGATTCCTCGCAAACTACATCAGTAATAAAAATGTGATCGGTAAGAAAGTAGAACTAAAACTATATTACAACGAAAGCTTTGAAGATCTAGCTCAAAGTTATTCGGATCTTACCGTAGTAGGTGTTTACTATCAAGATCATTATTGTGAAGATGATGACTACTGTTTTAGTGGAAACTCCAATTACTTTTCTTCTAGCCTACTCGATTCCGAAAGACAAAAAAAATTAGAAAAAAATAGTATTCTATATCCCATGACCAAAAAAGAAGAATTTAAAAAAGCAACGGAACTATTCCCACCACAAAC
>CARZYU010000029.1:0-332 GCA_949113215.1 uncultured Bacilli bacterium
CGAAAGTTTTCTCGTATTCCCATTTTCTTTTTTGGTGAGTGGGGCAATATGAGCATAGTGTGGTGCCTCTTTTTCAATCGCCCTAAATAATTCCAAATGAAGAGGAACCGAAGATAACCACTCATCTCCTCTGATGACATGAGTCGTATGCATTAAGGAATCATCGACTGCATGTGCAAAGTGATACGTAGGAATTCCATCTTGCTTTAACAATACAACATCGGTATCATTCTCAGGTAACACGATTTCGCCTTTGATCGAATCATGAAAGATAAACGTCTTCGCAAAATCACCTTGGGAATGAAGACGAAGAACATAAGGATCTCCCTTCT
>CARZYU010000029.1:342-8505 GCA_949113215.1 uncultured Bacilli bacterium
AGATGTGCTTTGATTTCCTCCATCGATAAATCGCGACACATCGCATATTCTCCATAATAACCGAGACGTTCTTTGTTGTACTCCTGTCCTTTTCTAATTTCTTCTAGTTTCTCACTTGAGCAAAAGCAAGGATAAGCAAGTCCTCGTCTTACCAAATCTTTCGCAAACGTCTGATAAATTTCCTTTCGTTCGCTTTGCATATAAGGACCGTAGTTTCCACCTTTTTGAAAGCCTTCAGCATAATCAATTTGAAAGTAATCAAGAGCATTTAAAATCGCTTCTTTTGCTCCTTCCACTTCCCTTTTACTATCGGTATCTTCCACCCGAAGATAGAACACTCCACCGTCCTTGGCAAAACAAGAATTGATAAAAGCTCCATAGAGATTTCCAAGATGCATGAATCCTGTTGGGCTTGGAGCAAAACGAGTTACCATAGCTCCTTCCTTTCGATTTCTTGCAGGATACAATTCATCGTAATCATGTGGAGTTTTATCAATGTGAGGGAACAAAAGTTCAGCAAGTTCTTGGTAATCCATAAACATTCCTCCTAGAAAGAAAAACATCTTGCGATGTTACTTCAAAATTGGTTGCCTAGGCTAGATTCGAACTAGCGCATGATGCGGTCAGAGCGCACTGCCTTACCACTTGGCTACTAGGCAATAAATACATGATTATCATAACATACTTTTTTCCTTTTGAAAACAAAAAGACAAGGGAATTTTTCCTTGTCACTTTAATAAATCAAATGAATGGAACGATAGATTCCATGATCAACCACTTCGTAAGATTGTAAAAACAAATCACCTTTGCGGTATCCATAAGTCGATTCTTCTTGAAATTTTTCAAATTTCTCTAAGTAGTCAGCAATTTCTCTTTCTAACACTTTTTTCGAACGAAGTGAAACAAAGGTTGCTGCTGTCATACAGCATTCTTCCTGAAAATAAGAAAACCGTGGAATAAAAAATTGACTACCGCCCCTTCCTTCATACGTGGTATGAAAGAACGTTTGATTATTCCATAAAACAAGAAATACAAGCAAAAGGATCAGAAGGACTCCACAACAAAACATCCATATCTTCTTCATATTACTTCTTCACCACCAAACGATGAGGATCTTTTACGAAAGATCGCACAACCGTCCCACAAGAAAGACAAATGACGTAATACATCGCTTGTTCCTTTGTCGTAAATATTTTAGAAGCAGGAAAGACATTCGCATATCCAGAATGTTTTGCTTCCACAAATTCCTCTTTTCCATAATAAGGACAAACTTCTTTCTTTTCCATTCTATCCTCCTTAAACTTTTTAATTGGTTATTTTATTTTGGCACCACTTTTTACAATTTTCAATCCGTAAACCATTGTCTCCTTGCTCCTTATCATAAGCAAAAGAATTCAATAGATCACAAGGAAAAGTTTCACATTCCCCACAACATTGGTATCCTTTTTCCTCACAACAAGTTTTAACCGGACAAATTCCCCAAAAAGGATTTTTCACCGCAAGACAACCTTTACAGCCCATCTTCTCTTGGTACTCACATTCTCGACAAGCAATACCACATCTTGATTGAATCGTTGTTTCTTTTACCTCTACCATTTTCTTCTTTCCTTCCTATCACTCTTTCTGATCTACTATCATTATAGCACAAAAAGAAGCCAATTAGTTGGTTGGCTTCTTTTTCTCATCCATGCTTTTTCCTTTGGAAACATCAAGAACTATCAAAAAGATAGCAATTCCAACAAATAGAAAAGCACAAAGCACATTAACACTATTATCCGACTCTGAAGAAATCTTAAGTAACCTTTCATACACCGGATTCGTAAAAGCTGTACAAATGGCAAGAAACAACATTGTTACAGCACCTTTTACCATTTTACTCCATTTAGTAAAGAAACAGAGTAACAACAAAATCCAGAGTAATAAAAATTCAAAAGAAGCAATTCCAAAGGAGCCCCAAAGAGGAATTTCCCGATAGACGAAATAAATCACCAAGAGTAGTAAATAAACCAAGAATGTAACAATACCCGATACTTTTAAGAAACGATATTTGTTTTTGGGAAGTAATGATGGCAAATTGGTAATCGCAAAAGAAATCATGAGGGAAACCAAAACGATAAAAAACCAAGATAGTCTCTTTTCGATGACTAAATTACAAATACCACAAGCGAGAAAGGCAACGAAATAACCCACGAGAAGCACATCATACATCACCTTTTTTAACGTACGATAATTTTTAATCTCTTTTTGAGTACTCCTCATGGCTTCATCATCACAAGCCATAAAAAATTCATGCTCCGATATTTTTAATTCTTGGCATAATTTCGGAATCATCGTAATATCTGGATACGTAATCGCTCTTTCCCATTTCGAAATCGTCGTTGGAATCACATTTAATCTATTCGCCAATTCTTCTTGCGTTAAATGTGCCTCCTTTCGTTTCTTGCTTAAATATTTTCCAAAGTTTTCCCTATCTTGCATTCTATTTTCTCCTTTCCATTCCAGTTTACTGAAATTCATTCATTTTTTACAATGGCTTGTTAAGCCACTTTCTCTTCTTTTTAAGAATATCAAACAAAGAGGAAAAAGAACAGAAAAAGACCACTTCTGTGATCTTCAAAACTCAATTTTCTTTAAAACTTATTTTTTGATCTTGATAAAGTTCATTTTTAAGTATTTCCGGATTATCGGAAGTAAATGCTTTACTAGCTTCCTCATCACCTTGTAATTGCCACATCAACCAAGCAGTAACATATCCATCCGCTTGGTATAACATTTGTCCATGTTCTGCACCTATTCTTCTCATCATAACTTTAGAGGAAGAAATTTTTTCATACATATCAATCATCTTTTCTATTGGTATAACCATCTGAGTTTCAAAATCGCCTTTCGTTCCTGCAATCATCAATGTTGCAATATTTACTTTCGTTAAATCATAATTCCAACCAAAAGCAAGAGCTGTTTCCTCATGGGTGGGAGAAAGTGCAACAGCAGTTTTATAATCCTCTTTATGCTCCATAATGGAAATAGATGTAAACACTCCCGCTCCACCTTGTGAATGTCCTGTAATACCTATATTATCAATGTCTATTTTTCCATATAATATACTATCTTTATCTTCATTTGCCTTTTTTATATAATCGATGGTCTCATCAGCAGATTTACCAAATCCTGTACTTCCATCATCATTTCCTACAACAACAAATCCCCAAGATGCCAGATGCTTGAATAGTGCTTGATATTTTTTAGGAAGAATACCAGTACCATTTAAAACTATGACTACTGGATACTTTTTATTGCTGCTTTTTAGTTCTTCAGGATAATAAACATAATTATACTTTGTTAACTCTGTTGCCTTACTTTTTGTACTTTTCACTTTATATTTACCCATTCTAAGATAGTTTGCTTCAATATCTCCGCCAGTTTTTACTTCTTTTGTATAATTTTTGGGTACCGCTGGAAGGAAAGATAGAAGGCAAAGAAAACCGATCAATAACAAAATAGGAATTGCTAAAATGACTCCAAAAATTTTGAATACTTTTATCATGCCTCTTTACCACCTACTACTCTACTGGCATATATTTATCTAAATATTCTTCTACTGTTTCCATCCATTCTTTATAAACCTTATTATCATTTTGTAGTCCATGTCCTGAATGGGATGCTTCAAAATATTTATAATCAACATTATATTTTTTATAAGTTTCTAATAATCTTTGTGAGCCTTTATAAGGTTGAACTTTATCATATTTTCCATAGGCAACTACACTAGGCACTGTGTTTTCATCTATCCACATCACTGCTGAAATTGGTTTTAATTTTTCTATATAAGAACCGTCTTTTATTTCTTCCTTTGTTAATTCGATTCCACCCATGACTCCAAGTAATCCTGCTGCACCTTCTCTTGCCTCATCGGTATCTCGATCAAAGCCATAAATATCCCAGTCTTCGGCATAGAAACTTGATGGTCCAACTGCTCCAAATAATAATTTTACTGGAACTGGAGATTCTCTATAATCCCTATAAGCATAAATCATAGCTAGGGCATGTCCTGCAGATCCTCCACCTACAGCCATTTTATCAATATGATATCCATATTTTTCCACTTCTTCAATTACTTTCGGTATTGCCGCTTTTATTTCATTTGATTGTGATAAAACTGATTTTTCATTTGTTTCATTTCTCAAAGTATAGTTAATTCCAACTGCTATATATCCTTTAGAACATAACCAAGAGAGTATTCCCTCATCTCCAGACTTATCTCCTGCGGTGAATCCTCCTGCATGAAGATAAACAACTAATCCGTAGTTTTCTTTAGAATCATCTTTTGGTAAATACAAATCAAATTTATTTGCTTCTCCATCACCATAAGAAATATCTTTGTAAAGAGTCCCTAATTCTTCACTCCACGTTACTGAGTATTTTTTTGCCCATGAAGGTTGGATTTTCATTTTAGTATAAACTCCAATACCTATCGAAACAAAGAATACTAGAACACAAACAAATATGAACATCCCTTTCCCTCTTTTCATTTCCTTTTTCCTCCCATTAGAAGATTTAAAAATGCTCTAAATGCTAATCTTCCAACTACAACTCCTACTAGGGCAACACATCCCAGAATCATCCATCTCTTTCCAGTCATCATAATTTTTAACTCCTCCTTGACCAAAAACATAAATAGTGTTATATTTCTAACACAAAGAAGTATAACCAAGAAACAAACGAAAAGCAATCTCTTCAAGGCCAATTGTTAGAAAGGAAAGGACATTATAACAGTGGAACTAAAAAGTGAATTATCTAAAAAATATATCGCCGAAGCATTATTATACTTAATGAAAAAAAAGGATTATCATTCTATTACAAATAAAGATATTACCGACAAAGCAGGACTCTCTCATATTACTTATTATCGACATTTTAAGAGTAAAGAAGAAGTTATAAAATACTATTTAGATGAAATAACCCAGACCTTTATTGAACAAAAAAAGGTCAATTATCATCCTGATCATTTTGAAGACTATCTCATTGTATTATTCACTCATTTAAAAGAAAAGGAAGAGATTGGACTCCTTTTATACAAAGCAAATTTAATTTATTTAATCAAAGACGAGTTTGATAAAATATTCTATGATAAAGCAAAAAACATCAAGGAACAATACCATTACTACTTTGTTTCTGGTGGTCTATATAATATTTATTATAACTGGTTGATCAATGGTTGTAAGGAATCTCCTAAAGAAATTGCTGATATGTTTATGAATTTTTATTAAAAAAGAAGCGAATTGTTACGTTCTCTCCTTTTTTCTTTGGGCATGAGTCCATCCAATGCTTCTCATTTTCCAAATGGATGTCTCAACCTATATTTCATTTCATCCTTCAGTATAGTAATTGCTCTATCATAAACATTACTGGCTTCTTTTGATTCGATTTGTAATCTTTGAATCAATTCTCCCATTATCTTATCCTTTTCTTTCTGATTGAAAAAGAAATGATGTTCCAATATTTCATTTATAATAAGACATTGCTCGCGGGAATAAGATAATTCTTTTTCTAAACTATTAATAAACTCTGTTTTATTCATCCTCATCACCATACATTTTTCCTTTCGAATCTAATTGAATTTCATAACCATATTGGAAAATATACGCGATGCTAAATAAGAATAAGATTTCTACCAAATGAAACAGTTCAAATTCTACATTCAAATCCATCTTTAAAATAGACTCAAAAATCGCTCCCATGATATTAGGCAAAATGGTAACAGCAATCATAAAATATGCTATTTTCTTGATATATCTTACATTCTCAAGGGTAAATGGTGTGTCCCCATGATTGATATTATGAAATAAGTTTTCCAATGATTGAAACATAATACTAAGAAATATTAAACCAGCAAGTAAAAACAAAAATCCTGTTTCAACATAACTAAGTACAACTAATTTAGAGTGGTTTTGTAAAATTTCTTTTACTTTTAAAATCTCTGTTTGGTCACGAATATCAGCAACTAATTTATCATTTACGGACATGGTTAATTTATCTTTTTCTTCCGTAATTCGAATCATATCATTACCCTTCCATACAATTTCATGATCCTCTACTTGTACCTTATGAACCACAATTGCAATCATTATCATCGATATCACTAAAATAGGAATACAAGCAATACAAACAATTCTTCCGATTTTTGAAATGATAGAGATCGCCTTACTTAAACCTTTCATTTTCTTTTGTTGTTCCTTTTTGAACTTTACCACGTTTCTTCTAATTTCTTCATCAAAAGAATTAATATCAAGCATATTATCATTTACTAAATCATTAATACGACAACGAAAGATTTTACAAAGTTCCAAGATATGATTCATTTCAGGATAGGCTTCTCCCGTTTCCCATTTGCTAATACTTTGTCTTGAAACTCTCATCTTTTCTGCCAATTCTTCTTGAGATAATTTTTGCAATTTTCTTAATTTCTTTAAATTCGTTCCAAATTTCATTTGTTTTCCTCCTTTTCACACACTAATATAAAAAAGAAATCATTTTTAAACTACCAACTTTGAGTTGCATTTTGATTTCATCCTTCCTATGATTCCTAAAAATGAAAAAGATAAGAACTCTACTCAAAAACATTCCTATCCAACAACTTAATATCTCTTATTAATTCTTATAAACTACATACCATGATGTATTCTTCTTCTTTTTCTTCCATAATATGAAACCCAACTTTCCGATACAAATTGACAGCATTATTTTCTTTTTGAACGGATAAAGAGATCCTTTTGTAACTTTTCTCTTTTAAAGATGCCAACATGTGATTCATCAATTTAGTACCGATTCCTTTTCCACGATATCCTTCGTACAAAGAAATGGCAAGAGATGGTGTATCATCCGCAATATGTCCATAATCATTCATGATTCTAACCCAACAAGCACCGACTATTTTTTTATCACATTCTGCTATCAAACAGTAATCATCGTTATGTTTACCAAAATCTTTGATATATACTTGAAGATCTTCGTTTTTTATTATTTCTCTTGATGGCTTTGATTCTCCTTTTGGAACAAAAATTGCTTCGTATAAAAAATCTTCCAGAACAGGATATTCTTCTGTCTTAAGTTTTCTAATCGTAAGACGATTCATTTCTCTCCACCTACACATTCCATACTCATTTAAGAATAAAATTTTCCGTTTTTAAATTACAATAATACCTACCACTAGTGGCAGTAAACTTTAAAACACAATAATCTGGATCTGTGACACCTTTTTTATAGTACATGGTATCTCCTTTCGTCCAAATCATATTTTTAGTTTCCTGATCTGTTAATACTTCCATTTTCCCTTTTAACATAACACCAACATATTTAATTAACCCTTTATGAAAAAAATATATACTAGCATTAGGGTTCTTTTGATATTGTTTCGTTCTCATAGATGAAGTATTAGTAGAAAAATAAAACTCTTTTAAACCATTCCGTTTTCTAGGTTTCAACATTGCTTTCATATTAGGATAATTCTCATGATCAATAGAACTTATAAAACTAACTTTTTGCTTATCAATAAATTTTTCTATTTTCTTTCTATTCACAAAACTTCATCTCACTTTCAAATTACTATTTGTCTATGGATTATTATATCATTTTTCTACAACCAAAAAATAGGAATAATAAATTAAAAATAGCCAAAAGGTAACTGATTATTTTTTTATGATAATTAAAAAATAGATAAAAAAAGAAAGCCTTATAATTCAAGGCTTTCAGAATATCTAAATTGGTAGCGAGAGGGGGGATCGAACCCTCGACCTTTCGGGTATGAACCGAATGCTCTAGCCAGCTGAGCTATCTCGCCATATGAGAAACAATATGAGTATATCAAACTTGTTTCTTTTTGACAATAGTTTTTTATTTATTCTTTGGATGATAAAAATGAGAAGTGAATTTAGAAAATTCATAGAGAATCGTCGTACTCTGTCCGATGGCCATTCCCTTCCCCATCGCTTTTCCGCCAATGGTAAATGCCGCAATCAAAGCTGTGATACAAAGAGAGCAAAGGAAAACATTCCATCCAAACATCGTGGATAAATTAGAGGCAATGTAAACACCAGCAGAACCAGAAATAACTCCACAAATATCGCCAATGACATCGTTACAAAAAGAGGAAACTTTCGAAGCATT
>CARZYU010000029.1:8515-8994 GCA_949113215.1 uncultured Bacilli bacterium
ACCCAAAAAAATAAAAATAATAACAATCAGGATTCCAATTAGGAAAGGAACCTTTGGCATCAAACTCTCACTAGCAAACGAGAATAATAAGGAAATAAAGAACGCTGCAATGGTAGTTTTGATGATCCAACCAAAGTTAGACTTCTTTCGCTTATCTTGGTCAACACCTTTCAATGATGTTATAAATTGTTTTTCTTCTTTTTTCATATTCACCACATTTTAAGTTTATCATGTTTCAAGGCAAAGAAAAAGGGTATTCTACCCTTTCTTTTTTCATTGGAATGGCTTTTCATGTAGTAAACTTTACGTCTTAGGTCAAGTTGGATTTCCCTCGCTTTCACTCACTCGTTACCAAATGAGCGGTTCCCCCTTAGAAAAGCGATCATATCGTCACCGTATATGAGACTTGATTGCCACTTAGTACGTACTGCAATCCTACACAAATGACACTCTAGGAGATTTCCTCACCACTTCTCACT
>CARZYU010000029.1:9004-13064 GCA_949113215.1 uncultured Bacilli bacterium
TGTTGTTCTTTTATCCCCATTTATCACTCAAGCCAAGCTACACTACTCATAACTTTCGCCACAAAGTAGGTTTAATCCCAAGTCGTACTTCTTCGAAATTGAGAAGCACAAGAATGGGTCTCCACGATGGATGGATCGATTTCGTATGCCATTACGAGCGTCCAGACATCTTCTCTTCCAGCACTCACCCCAAACTGGGCGTAAGAAGCAAGCACCAGAAGCTTCACAGATATGCTCTTTAGCGGATTTTTAGCCCCGCCTTCTCTAAATGAGTTAATGACTAGAATAGTGTGCCATTAACAGCTCACATTATAGCATAGACTTTATCATTTGTCAAATCTATATCATAGAACCTTATCTTATTGTATGAAAAAGCTGTCAAAAGATGACTAAATTAACGAAAAAACAAGGCAAATAGTTTAGCTCCCAAACTTTGAAAAAAAGGTGCTTTGATGTGAAGTTTAGGTTTTTTCTTCTCCACTTGTCTCACTACTTTTCGAACGATCGACTGATTGCTTCGTTTTTCTACGAGGAAAAAGAGAAAATTTTGAAACTTAGTCCAAGCCACTCTTTTTCGATAAAAAACACCATTTCTATCTAAATACTGTTCTTTGTTATCAATCATCACTTGATTAAATCCCGTACGATATGCCCCTGGTTCAATCAACGAAACGGTAATAGGAGAATTGATTAAATAGAGTTCTTGTCTAAGAGTCATAACAAAAGTCGTAAGACTCGATTTGGTTGCACAATAGCTTCCGAGTAAGGGAATGGGAATGATCCCTGCTAAACTAGAAGTTACAAATAGTTTTCCAGCGACATTTCTTCTTTTAAAATCATGATATGCTAATTTGAGCATTTCAATCGTGGAAAAAACATTGACCTCATAATTCATTCGAATATCTTCCACTTTCATCTCAATGATACTTCCACCTATGCCAATTCCTGCATGATTGATCAAAACATCGAGGTTTAAATCTAATATTTTTTTACGATCCTCTTCCTTTGTAATATCAAGACAAAAACAAGACAGATTGGAAACCTTTTCAATCTTTTTGATAAGGAGCGCACATTGCTCTTTCGTATGAGTCGTTAAATAGACAAAATGTCCTTTTTTTGCTAAAGATTCTCCTACTTCATAAGCAATTCCCGAAGCACCGCCTGTTATGAGAATTTTCATTTTCTTCACCTATTTTAGTATGGATCAAAAAAAGGAACTAATTCGTTCCTTTCATAATGACAAATGAAACACCTTTTTTACTATGATTATGAATGGTAATATCGTAACCCATCAAGGCGAGAGTTTTCTTGACGATCGATAAACCAAGACCAAATTCTCCCTTGATCCCTTTCCGGAACGGAGTAAAGATTCCATCTAAAAGATCAGGTTCAATGTTTGGTCCATCATTATATAACGTTATTTTGTTATTTCGAACAGTAATTTTAATCTCTTTTTCAGCATAACGAATAAAGTTTGCTAATAAATTATCGATTACCGTTTCCCAACGTTCTTCGGTTCCAATAAATTTTGGATTCTTCTCCATATTCACAGTAAAGGTGAGATCTTTCTTTTCAAATTTAAATTTCTCTACCGAAGTTGTAATGATGTTTCGAATATCAACTTTCTTCTTTACAATTTCGTTTGAATCTTTCAAGTAATCGAGTTTGTTTAAGTACAAGAGGGAGTGAACCTTTTGTTCTAGTTTAGCAGTCTGTTCTTCGATCACAGCGAGGGCTGTATCCGTATCCTCCACTTGATCATGAACTGCTTCAATATACGATTTTATAACGGTGAGAGGTGTTTTAAAATCATGAGAAATATTTTGATACATTTGGTTTCGATACTCTTCTTGATCCTTAAGAGAAATTCTCATATCTTCGATAGCAAACGCTAAAGATTTTAGTTCATCATCACTTTTAAAATCAATCGCATGATCGAATTCATCGTCATCAATATGATCAATTTTCTGTTTTAATTTTCCAATTTTTCCAACAATCGATCCACCCCAAGTAATCAAAATGAGCGAGATAATTAAAAATGCAAGAAAAACAATTGGGATGACGGTTGAAAGAATGTCACTACGGATGGTTCTAATGTAGGTATCGTTTGTGAGAGCAATTTTCGTAACCCCATTATTGGTAACGGTATAATAGTAGTAGACACTTCCACAATAGATAAATTTACCATAATCCGCACTCATTCTACTGAGCACTTCTTCAATCCTCGTAAAACGAATGATAGAAGAAAGATTATCACTAAGAATCGTTTGTCCATCTAGTAAATACAAATAACCAATTTCGGTATCGATTAGTTTTTCATCGATATCAGAGGGGACGATTTCCAAAGGTTGTCTAAGAGAGATATAAAGATTCTTCTCTGCAACAGGGACTAACATCTGTGGTAAAACAACGACTAGGAATAAAATAATAATTCCAAAAACAAGGACAATGAGAGTAAGCAACTGTTTGCTTAATTTGTCACTCAAATACTGTTTCATGATAGACGATACCCATAACGATAAATCGTCGTAATATTCAGTTTCGGCATTTTCTTTCTCAGTCTTCGTACCAAATCATCTACGGCTCGATCACTTCCAAAGTAATCATCACCCCACACATGATTTAAAATTTCTTCCCGAGAGAAGGTCTTATTCAAGTTGTGAAGAAACAAAAGCAAAAGGTCAAATTCCAACGTGGTAAGTTTCAATTCTTTTTCCTTTATCATCACACATCGCTTCGTCTCATCGACGAGATATCGATCGTACAATAACACTTCTGACTTCGTCGCTTGATATACTCTTTTAATCATACGGTCTACCCTAAGCACCAATTCTTTACTAGAATAAGGCTTCGTAATGTAATCATCACTTCCTAACTCGAGACCGATGATCTTATCCAAATCCTGATCCCTCGCTGACGTAAAAATGACCGGGACCAGCTCATCTTTTTTGCGAATTTCTTTGATAATATCGTATCCGCTGATATCATCTTCCAACATAATATCTAAAATCCACAAGTCTACTTTCTTTCCAATATAGTGGATCGCATCGATTCCTTTCGAAAAAGAAATCACTTCGTAACCTGCTTTTTCCAAATAGGTTCGAATCAAATTCGCAAGATCCTTCTCATCCTCTACAAAACAAACGGTATACATACTTTTTCACCTACGATTTAGTATAACACATTCCAAAATACGATTTCTACTAACATCACCCTTTCCTTTCGTCCAAAAAGAGTTTTTTTATGTTAAATTCTATTGTCTATGATCATCCTTCTAATAAATCTCTATCACTTCCTTTCTACTCTTCCAGTATAAGAAAACAATATAGAAAAATTAGCTATCAATTATGGGAATTTATGTAAAAAAAAGAAAGCAAGGTTTATTCCTTGCTTTGATAATGGATAAGATAATCTTCTTTCATATCCGTAATACTTGCACAGCTTAGGAAACAAATCACCGCTTGATGATACGTTAATAATTCTTTGGAATCGTATTTTTTTATTTGGGGATTTTGCCTCAAAATGAGTTCCTGTTTTTCTCGATTGCTTTCAATCTCCGTCACATAAGATACATCAGCCAAAGAGAGAGCTTCTGCAAATTCTTTTGAAAAGGCTTCTGTTCTCGAATACGTATTTGGTTTAAAAACAGCTACGATGTTACGATCAGGATACTTTTGTCGTACTGCTTTTAGGGTTGAAGTAATCTCAGTGGGATGATGAGCATAATCATCCATCACAATATTATCTTCTATAGTCGTCTCTTCAAAACGACGTTTGGCGTGATGAAACGTCGATAATTTTTCCCTAATCTCCTCCAAAGAAATTCCCTCGTAATCACAAACAGCAATACACGCTAAAGCATTTAAAACCATGTGTTCTCCATAAAGAGGAAGTAAGAAGTGGCCATAAAAAGTTCCTTTTTTATAAACATCAAAGGAACTTCCCTCTTCTGTTAAGGAAAGATTCTTTAAAACAAAATCAGCATCTTCACTCATACCGTAATAAAGAACCGGGGTATCAATTTTCATAGAACGAATATTTATGTTATCTTTACAGGCAA
>CARZYU010000030.1:0-3154 GCA_949113215.1 uncultured Bacilli bacterium
TATATTTTATTGTAGAAAGGAATGATCAAAACAATATGGAAACATTAAAAGTTTCATCCAAATCAAATCCTAATTCTGTAGCAGGAGCCCTTGCTAATGTATTCCGGGAAAAGGGCAGTGTGGAAATTCAAGCGGTAGGTGCAGGGGCATTAAATCAGGCAATTAAAGCCATTGCAGTTGCACGTGGCTTTGTAGCACCTAGTGGTAAAAACTTAGTCTGTATTCCAGCCTTTACTGATATTACCATCGATGGGGAAGAAAGGACTGCTATTAAATTAATTGTAGAAGCCAAATAATGGCTTTTTTCTTTTATTTTCACTTACTTCTTTCCTTTTTTTCTTCCATGATCGTGAGCTTCTTTTCCACCTCTTTTAAACTTTTCTCTGGAGTAGGCAAATTTTCTGGCATTGTACCACCATGCTTAGCGATAAACTCTCTAATATCTTTTCCCATTTTATAGTGAACCATGCTCGCATTCGTTTCTCCTTGTATCGATTCTCTCTTGAGTTTTTGTTCTGTATGAGTGATTCGAAACAAATTATCTACAAGTTCTTCACTTCCCATGTTGTCTAGAATCTCTTCCCGATAGCGAAGGCCTTTTCTTCTTGCAATATCATTTGCGGTTTCTCCATTGTATAGTCCTTTATAACCTGCATTATGAAATTTATCAAAATTTTTCACACCAGCATTTTTGGCAGTTTCATTAAGGAAATAATTTCCTTTTCTAGTTAAATTTCTTTGATAAATTCTCTTCTCATCTTCCGTTAACTTATTGTATTCTAAGTCACTTAATTCTTGCTTTCTAGTTTGAATAGCAAAATAAGTTTGTCCCAAAGCAATTACTTCTTTTCGTGGATCAGCATTTTGAACAATCAAATAACAAGCATATCTAGATAATTTATAATCATCTTGTTTTCTTTGGGCTCCAGAACCAATTTGAACCATTTTGCCAACGTTGGCAAAATGCTCTAAAACATTATAACCGCTATGTTTACAAGCGAGTTTTGCTTTCTCAATCACTTCGCTAAATCTTCGCCACTGAGAATATTCTAAAACAATTTGAAGGTCTCTTGCCATCCAATATTCATTATGATGTTCATCCACATGTTTGATATGATCAAATATACTTTCCTTATATTTTTCCATTTCATTCATCTTAAATCATTTTCCTCCTTTTTCCTAATGATCCTTTCATCTTTATTATTACGTTTCTCTTTGCCTTCGCCACAAAAAACAAAAGAAAAAAATAAAAGGGTAGTATTTTTATAAATACTGAGATATACTAATAACAGATCGATGATTAGAGAAAATAATAGAGGAATCGTTTAGAGAGTTCGTGGTAGGTGTAAACGAATCGAGGATACTATTTGTCTACTCTATAGATGGAGCCAATCCCTCCCGGTAAAAAAGCCGTTATCCTAAAGTAAGAAAAAGAAAAGGATGGTACCGTGCATTTTGCACTCCTTGGTGCTGTCTTTTTTTGTGAAAGGAAGAGAGTTATGATTGATATTAATTTAATTCGAACAGAAAGAGACCTGGTAAAAGAAAACATTAAGAAAAAGTTTCAAGAACACAAATTGCCACTTGTGGATGAAGTTTATGATCTGGATATCAAATATCGTGAAGTGAAGCAAAAAGCAGACGATTTAAGATCTTTACGCAACAAAAAAAGTAGTGAAATAGGATTACTTATGCGAGAAGGGAAAAAAGACGAAGTAGAGGAAGTAAAAAAAGAAGTATCTGATTTTGGTGAAAAAATAGCTGCTTTGGAAGGGGAGGAATCAAAACTTGCCGAAGAAATCAAAAAGAAAATGATGGTGATTCCTAATATCATTGATCCGTCTGTTCCAATCGGAAAGAATGATAGTGAAAACGTCGAAATCGAGAAATTTGGGGATCCCATTGTGCCAGACTATGAAATTCCATACAATGCCGATATTTGTGAGGCTTTAGATGGACTAGATAAAGAGAGCGCTGGAAGAACTTCAGGAAATGGATTTTATTTTTTAACAGGAGATATTGCCAGACTTCACAGTGCAATGTTGACTTATGCAAGGGATTTCATGATCGAACGGGGATTTACATATTGTCTTCCACCATTTATGATCCGAAGCGATGTTGTGACTGGGGTTATGTCTTTTGAAGAGATGGATGCTATGATGTATAAGATCGAAGGGGAAGATCTCTATTTGATTGGGACAAGTGAGCATTCGATGATTGGAAGATTCAAAGATCAAATGATCAAGGAAAGTGATCTTCCGATTGCGCTTACTTCTTATTCTCCATGTTTCCGTAAAGAGGGAGGAGCCCATGGACTAGAAGAGAGAGGATTATACCGTGTCCACCAATTTGAAAAAGAGGAAATGGTTGTCCTTTGTAAAGGGGAGGATGCCATGGAATGGTACAACAAAATGTGGAAACATACAGTAGATTTCTTCCGCAGTTTAGATGTGCCTGTTCGTACACTCGAATGCTGTAGTGGGGACCTTGCCGATTTAAAAGTGAAATCTTGCGATGTAGAAGCATGGAGTCCAAGACAAAAGAAGTATTTTGAAGTAGGAAGTTGTTCAACTCTTGGAACCGCTCAAGCAAGACGTCTTGGAATTCGGGCCAAAGGAGAAAAAGGAAACTATTTAGTAGCAACCTTAAATAATACCGTAGTAGCTTCTCCAAGAGGATTGATTGCCGTTCTTGAAAACAATTATCAAAGCGACGGTTCGATCAAAATACCAAAAGCTCTACAACCTTATATGGGTGGAATGGAAATCATCAAAATAAAGTAGAAAAGAAAAATGAGAAATGAATAAAGAAAGCGATACTTAAGTAAAATAAAGTAATCGCTTTTTTACTTTGATAACTCATTTGAAAAATGAGGATGAAGGTGCTATAATAACAGAAGAAATCATATAAGAAATGAGGTTGTGTATGAAGCAAAAATTGAAAAAATTTGGTTCTAATATCAAAACGAGTTTTCTTCATTTTAAAAACAATCCAAAAAAGTCTATTCAAAATGGGATAGCACGTATGAAACAAGTCATAAAAGAGAATCCTTTGTTTACCATATATGTCATAACTTGTGTCATGAATGCTACCTTACTGCGCTTTCTCACGATGCATACTCTGGAAAACTATCTTTGCATCAAGGCGATCATTG
>CARZYU010000030.1:3173-4551 GCA_949113215.1 uncultured Bacilli bacterium
ACGGCAGTAGTTATGATGTTAGGCTCATTCAGTTATCTGCTGAAACCAAAATTTCGCTTTTTTTATCTTTTCTTTTGGGAGATTGTTTTTACAGCAATTTGCTTGATTAACTCGATTTATTTTACATTTTATGATTCGTTTGCCTCTTTTTCCATGTTGGCACTCACTCAGTATATTGGAGAAGTGGGAGACGCTGTTACAGAAAATGTCATGGAAGCCAAAGATTTACTTTATCTTTGGGGACCGCTTTTATTGCTCGTTTTCCATCGTCATTTGAAAAAGCAAAAATATTATCAACAATCGGAAATAAAATTAAAACGAAAAAAAAGATTTATCAAAACAATGGTCAGTGGCGCTATTTTAGCAGGGATCTTTCTTATCATGTTGACTCCTCTTGAAATTGGAAGATTTTCGAAACAGTGGGATCGTAAATACGTTGCCGAACGTTTTGGAATTTATACCTATCAGTTTAACGACTTGGTAAAAAGCATTGAACCACAAATCAACTCCTTATTTGGTTATGATCAAGCCAAAAAAGAATTCAAAGAATATTTTGAAAATCGAAATCAGAAGAGTGAGAATGAATATACTGATATTTTCCAAGGAAAAAATGTTATTGCG
Source organism: uncultured Bacilli bacterium (assembly GCA_949113215.1). Lineage (GTDB taxonomy): Bacteria > Bacillota_I > Bacilli_A > RF39 > UBA660 > CARZYU01. The sequence continues at coordinate 3,795 of CARZYU010000030.1, forward strand.
ATTCATGCCGAGAGCATGCAGCAGTTCTTAATTGATCTTAAATTTAATGGACAAGAAGTGACCCCAAATTTGAATCGTATTGCCCATGAAGGACTTTACTTTAGTAATTTCTATTCTCAAGTAAGTGTTGGAACGAGTAGTGATACAGAACTTACCTTAGCAACCTCCCTCATGCCAACAAAAAATGGAACCGCTTTTGTGAGCTATCCTGATAAAACTTATATTAGTATGTATCAACAATTGAGGGATAATGGATATTATACGTTCAGTATGCATGCCAATACTGCAGACTTTTGGAATCGGAGAATCATGCATCAAAATTTAGGGTATGATCATTTTTACAGCAAAAAAGATTATGAAGTGAACAAAGAAAATTGGATTGGATTAGGACTTTCGGATAAATCGTTTTTTTCACAATCCATTCCTAAAATTAAAGAAGTAAAAGAGAAGGGGAAACCATTCTATGGAACTCTAATCATGCTTACTAACCATACACCATTTTCGGAAGTCAATAAATATGGTGAATTTGATGTGGATATCAAAGAAACCATCACACAAGAGGATGGTACCGAAGTAGTGGTAGATCATGAATACATGGAAGGAACAAAATTAGGAAACTATTTTAAATCTGCTCATTATGCTGATGCAGCGTTAGGTGAATTTTTAGATGCTTTAGAGCAAGAGGGATTACTGGAAAACACCGTATTCGTTCTCTATGGAGATCACGATGCCAGACTTCCAAAAAATGATTATACCA
>CARZYU010000030.1:4584-12826 GCA_949113215.1 uncultured Bacilli bacterium
GATTCTGTGAAATCGAAAGAAGATCCTACCTATATTGACTTTGATAGTTACCAATATGAATTGAATCGTAAAGTACCACTGATTATTTGGACCAAAGAGAGTAAAGACGATGAAAAACTAAATAGACAAGTGACTGACGTGATGGGAATGTACGATCTTGCTCCAACCTTAGGAAATATGTTTGGAGTTTACAATCCTTATCAACTAGGACATGATATTTTCACAATCAAAGAGGATAATATTGTCGTCTTTCCAAATAGTAATTGGGTTACCAATAAAATTTATTACAATAGTCAACAAGGAGAATATCTTCCTTTGAAAGAAGTAACGATCGATAAAGAATACATTGAAAAAAATATAAAATATACTGAGGAACTTTTGGATGTTTCCAATAATATCATTGTCTTTGACCTTTTAAAAGAAACAAAAAAAGAAGAGGCGAAGGGAGAACAAAAATGAGATTAAAGAAAAGAGTCAGAATCATTCTGGCAATTGCACTGATCCTAATTGTGGCGGGGGTAGCATATATGCTTTTCTTCCACAATCGTGGGACAGGAGGGAGAAAAGAAACCAAATTAAATGAGATCAAAGAATATGGTTATGTTCTTACGAGTGGTAAGAGCAAAGAGTACAAAGATTTGTTTTCGAAACTAAAAACAACGTTAGAGAAAGATAATGTTGATGAAGAGGAGTATGCTTCTTTGATTTCACAAATGTTCGTGTTGGATTTCTTTACGCTGAATGATAAAATTGCCAAAACGGATGTCGGTGGTGTGGAATTTGTTGCTGAAGCGGTAAGAGAAGATTTCTTAGAAAAAGCAATGGATAGCTATTACAAATATGTAGAAAATAATCTCAATGGAAAAAGAGATCAAGAATTACCAACTGTCCAAACGATGAAAGTGGAAAAAATAGAGAAGGATCGTTTTGATTATGGAAATACGAAAGATGATGCAGCTTATTATGTAACACTTTCCTGGAATTATGATAGAGGAAAAGGCTACCAGACGGAAGCAGAGCTTATTTTCGTCCATGATGGTAAAAAGTTAGTATTGGTAGAATTAAACGAAGTAAATTAAAGAGCAATAATTGCTCTTTTTGTTATGTTCTTATCCTGAAACATAACAAAAAAGGGAACAGAACTCTGTTCCCTTTTGATGATCTTATTTTACTTTCTTCAAGTTGTTGAAATGATAGAAACCATTGTCTTTATCAAAAGTAACAAGATACTTCGTTACTTTATCTTTTAATGTTGTAAAGGCTTCTTTTTGGTTATCAACGCTTCCTAGTAATGTTTTCTTCGTTTCATCTTGATAGATTTGATAAGGAGCGATTGCCTCGTATCCATCTTCGGCAATGGATGGAACAACGTAGACCCTTCCTAATGTTACCGTAGTGTCCGTTTCTTCTAGTATTTTAATGTAGACATGTGGTTCTGACGGAATGCTTAGTCCTCCGCAACCACCTTCTGCATAGTAACCATTTTTTTCTTCTTCGTAGACCAACGATGTACAAGCAGATTGTTCGACTAATTTATGATCATACGTATAGTTGTCACCATAAAGATCTTGTAGAGCCTTTTTAATCTCTTCTTCTGACCAAACTTTTTCGTAATTATCATCTTGTTTGCTTAAATACTGATAAAGAAATTCGGTCAATAATTTATCATGTAAATCCTGGGCTTTTAAATGTTTGGTAGAAGCATCAATGACTCTCATATCGCTACCAATTCCATAGTCTTCTACTTCATCAGCTCCCTGATAGAACCAAAACCCTAATTCATAGAGCAGTGCTTCTTTGATATCCTTAATTCCTGTTGTGTAGTTCGTAGTATCCTTTTTCTCTTCGTTTTGCTTGTCTTGTTCTTTACTCATTTCTTTCCCGTCTTCTGTTTTCCCACAACCAGTAAATAAGAATAGGGATGTTAGAGCTACCAAGAACAAAGCAACATACTTTTTTCTCATAACATATCCTCTCTTTCTTCTTAAGTATATGCCGAAAAAGATACCTTGTAAATAAAAAATACGCCATTATTCATCTGACGTATCTTTAGGATCCTCTTTGTCTTCCTTTTTACAAATAGGATGGTTTTTATACTTATCAAGTTTACAATCTATGATTTCATCTTCTTCCTCATCCTTGTCATCTTTATCATTTTTATTTGATGTAGTTGGTTTTTTCTTAGATGGGGCTTTGGCAATACTCAAGGTGACAGAACCACTGATTTTATCGGTCCGTTTGTTCGCAGGAAAATCTTGAGCGAAAACTCTTCCTGCTGGATGGGCTGATGTTTCTACTTCTTGAAATTTTAAACTGACGCCATGTTTGCTAGCCCATGCTCTCGATTGTGTTTCAGTGTCACCTGTAAAATCAGGAAGTAGAGTGTAAGCATTTTGTGTTTTGTATGGACCTTTTCCGATGATGGTCTTTTCATAAGGATCGTTGATTGAGAAAGAGAACGATTTATCTTCTTCGTGATCTAAAAGTTCCAAATTAATTTTCATCGCTTCAATGACATCATCGACACTAGCGTCATTTAATACATAATCCCAAAGGACCATTTTGGCTCTTTCGTCGTAAATCATTTGTCCGGTTCCTTGTAAATAGAGTTGTTGTAAATTTACTAATTGGCCATTTTCTTTGTTTAATCCATTGAACATAATATCTTTAATGATGTTATAAAAAGATAAAATTTGATCATTGCTTAGGTTCGTATCCATGTTTCTTGAAACGGTATTTAAAATTTCCATCAACTTATCGACACTACCGATCGTTTTTACCTTATTTAACATCCCTTCGACAACAACTTGTTGATTGAGTCCACGGTCCAAATCACCTGCTGCTAATTGTTTTCGATTACGGGCAAGTACCAAAGCTTGTTCTCCGTTCAAATGTTGAAATCCTTCGTCAATGCAAATTTCTCCAGAACGACTACTATCATCTGTACATAATCTTGCTGGAACTTCAACATCGATTCCTCCAAGGGCATCTACTAATCCAACGGCACCTTTGAAGTTGATTTTTACGTAATAATCAATTGGGATTCCTACCAAATCTACAATAGTATCCATCAAACATTGTTCACCATAGGCAGCAGCGTGGGTAATTTTGTTCTCCATTTTACCAGTGAAACAAGAAATAGGAACATAACTATCTCTTGGGATACTTAAGATGGTTGCATTCAAGGTTTTAGGATTAAATGTTACCAACATGAGTGAATCACCATTGGCTACTTGGTTTTGATCAAGTCCATCTTTTTCGGAATCCACACCCGTTAACAAAACGGTAAATGGTTCGGTAACGACCGCTTTTCCTGATGTGCTAATTGTCTTTTTGATATCTTTGCTTAATTGTTTTAAAATTTTGGTATCGTTTTTAATGTTTTGATAAGTTTCATGCTCTTTGACAAGATCTTGGTAATTGCTTCCGACGAAGATTGCCTCAATACTTCCTTGGTATAAATCTTCGATCATGGGGATATAATCTTCGTACTTTTCTAGAATAATTGTATCCATTTTTTCTTCTTCGATTAATTCCATCGCAAGTTGATAACCTTCGATCGAGGAAGAATCCTGGATAATTCCCACTTTTTTACCATCTAGATCTTTGGTGGAAGAGGTCTTATTATCTTTTAATGTAATCAAATAACTGGTATAGGTTAATTTTTCTTTGGTCATATTCCCAAGGAATCCATAGACTTTGCCAATGTAGTATCCAATGGCAAAATGAACGATGCTAAGTAAGAGTAATACAAGGATGAAGCCAATATGCTTCTTTGGCTTTTTTCGCTTCCTTTGCATAATTCCAAGCCATTTGAAAAAGAAAATGAGATCGAATAGAATAAAAATTCCTATGACAAAGTATCGAATTTCATTTTCAATGTTATTTAAAAGTAAAATATGATAAATGGAAAAAATACTCAGGATTAATTCCAAAATAAAACAGATGGATAGAACAATTTTTCCTACTTTCACATTGGATGTCTTGTTTGCTTCTTCTTTCATAAGCCCTCCTTAGTCTATATACATTATATCCAAAAAGGAGGTATTTTACAACCATGAGAAGAGAGAGTTCTGTCAAAAAAGTAAACGCGAAATGTTGTCAACTGGACAGGAGATAACAGCCTTAAAGTGGAAGAACAAAACAAGTTTTGTTATAATAAAATAAGAAAAATGTCGAAAGTAGGTGGAAGCAAAATGCGTATTCGAAAGTTCTTCTTATGGTTTAGTATTGCCTCAATCTTCTTTTGGACTCCAAAGGTAGAGGCGTTAACGACAGGGGAAATCGAGAGAAGAAACGAATGTGGAGACAACATGTTTGAAGTAGCAATTGCATCATCCAATGGAAGTGCTACTAAGGTGGCATGCTACAATGATTATAACGAAGCACTTAACGCCATGAATCAGGGAGATAATAACTCTATTTTGTTTCAGAGGACAGGCGGGGTTACCAATCTAGTAAATGCCAAGTATGGACTTTTGGATTTAACGGTTACCAATCAGGAGAGTGGATTAACTTATTATTACCCAGATCCAGGAAGAACGACTTCTTCCAATAACTATATGAACAATAAGGCAAGTTACGGTGCTACCGATGGAGCTTTGATCTCTGTTAATTGGACAAACGATCCAGAGAACCATCGTATGGCCCAACTCAAAGTAGCAGGTTATAGTGGTTGGATGAACTATCATACCAATTTTTCGGGCTATCAAACGACCGATTATCAAATTGTCCCACTAGCCTGGGTGAAATCAAGTTCCTATTATACGGTTTCTAGTACTGGAAACAATGGGCATGGATCTATTACGCACTGTTATACCGCTTCTATCTTACAAGATGGAACAGCTTCTTGTAGAACCATTGGTCCAAAACCAGAACAGCTAGCACCAGGAACTTATTACAGTTACGATGGAAAATATTTTTATCAAAATCGTATGACGATGCTTGAAGATTATAAAGCAGGAAACTTTAATCAAGCAGCGAATGCAAACAATCCCTATTACAATTACTATTTATATCTACCAGCTCATTCGAAGTCGACGTATTCTGGAAGTCAAATTGATACTTATACGAGAAACGTAGCAGGTTATGACATGTTGGCTTATGGTGCTCCTGCAGCAGCGAATGCTTCTTTACACTATGGAAAAGGGATTTTCTTTACCAATGCCCAAGAGTATTACGGAGTGAATGCCCTTTTGATGTATGGGATCAGTCGAAACGAAAGTGGAAATGGTCGAAGCAACACCGTATTATACAATCGCAATGGATTCAGCATGAATGCCTACGATAGCAATCCTGGGGGGGCAGATGTATTTGCTCGTTTTGAGGATAGTATTAAAGCTTTTGCGGCTTTATGGGCTACATATGGATACATTGATCCCAATGATTGGCGCTATAATGGAGCTAGTATTGGTCATAAAGGAATTGGGATGAACATCAAATATGCATCGGATCCATTCTGGGGAGAGAAGGCCGCTGCTTTCTACAACTCTTTTGATGCCAATGGAGGATATCAAGATTACAATCACTATCAATTAGGTGTTTTAACATCCGCTGGTGTCAATGCCAGAACTGGTCCTGGAACAGGATATCGTTCAGCTTATCGTTACAAACAGGCAGATGATCCTGTTATCATCGTCGGAGAAAGAACGGATTCCAACGGGCATCTTTGGTATCAAGTTGTAAGTGATATGAATTTGGATCCCAATGGAAATGAAATTTCTTGTGGAGATAAATACAATTGCCCAGCGTATCGTTATGATAGTAGTTATGTTTATGTCTCTTCGGATTACATTCGAAAAGTAAATACGGCGAAAAAGGGATACCAAGCTCCAACTGGAGTTTACAATTATAAAGATAACAGCTATTCGTATCATTTTTATGAAGATGGTTCAAGAGAAGATCCAAGAGTTGCAAAGATGACAGGAACAACCAATTACTATTATGATTCTGCTCTTCAAAATAAAAAGAATGTTACGGTAGAAGCGGGAAGATATGTCATGGTTTATGCCGAGGCAAAGGATGCTTCCGGAAATATTGTTTCTTATTTGGTAACAGCAGACTATAACTATGACCAAGAGGAATGGGTTCCAGCAGATAAATTGCAAATTGTTGGAGGTCATTATGGAAGAGATATCGTCGATACGAGAGGTCATTATACCAATGTAAGACAAAATCCAGATGAATCTTCTAGTAGAGTGGGAAGGCTCTACGATGATACGTACATTCCTATTTTGGACCAAAGAACCGATAATCAAGGTAGGCTATGGTATCAAACTCAGACAACGCTTTCTGGAAATAATGTCCTAGGATGGGTTTTAGCAGACGATGGAGATACGCGTGTTATCTTTTATCAAGGAGCTTCTGTTGTTAACAATCCTCCTGTGATTACAGCGAGTGATAAAACATTGGTGGAGAAGTCAAAATACAATCTTTTAGATGGCGTCAAAGCAACCGATAAAGAAGATGGAGATTTGACAAGTAGCATTCAAGTAACAACCAACTTAGATATCAATAAAGTAGGAACGTATCAAGCAACGTATCAAGTAAGTGATAAGTTAGGACAGACAACGACCAAAGCTGTCCAAATCTACGTCATTGCAGATGAGGTCCCAGTCATTCAGGCAGTCGATCAAGAAGTGGTCATCAATACGACGTTTGATCCTCTCAAAGGAGTAACGGCTATCGACAAGGAAGATGGAACCTTAAAAGTTACGGTGATTGCTAATAACGTCAATACCAAAGAAGAAGGGGATTACCTTGTCAAATACCAAGTGGTGGATAGTTATGGGCATAAAGTAGAAAAACAAATCAAAGTCGTTGTCACAGGCCGGGCGAAGAAAGATGGAGATTTCTATTACCAATCTTTGAAAGAAGAAAACGGTAAATTGATATTAACCGGATTCCAAACCATCAAAGGGATGAACAATACCTTAAAAGAAAACATCAACTATGTTTTAGTCTTTACGAACGAGGATACATTAGAAGAAAAGACACAGAAGTTGGTTCGTATTTCCGACAAAGGAAAGATGCCGTTTGAAATCGAAGGAGAACAAGGATTTGACTATACCTATGCTTGGTTTGAAGGAGAAGTAAATGTGGATGATCTTCCACTTGGAAATTACAGTTTGAGTATTCGTGCCATGGCTGATTCGGTTTATTCCGAAAATGTTGTTTCGAATGTCTTCGGATTTGAAATGGTAAGTGGTTATCAGGGGACAAAACGTCATGTAATGATAAGAAATAACTACGAAAGTAGAAGTGCACCAGTTCAACTCTTTGTAAGAGAAAAGGCTTTAGGAGAAAAAACCGTAAGTAGCCGTTACAATCTAGGAAATGAGTATAGTTCGATCAAATTTGTCGGAAACAATTTGATAATCAGAGGAGCATCCCATAGCATTGGTGGAGACTATTCACCTAAGACAGAAGTCACCAGAAAGTTGATTTTAGAAAATACAAAGACATTCCAAAGAAACGAATATGATATTGGAAGTATTACAAACGGGGATTACACCATTGAACTTCGTGTCTCAGATGGAAAAGATAAGACGAGAGCTTGGTTTGAGACAACGAATGTAGATGTTTCTTCTTTGGAAAAAGGAACCTATGTGATCTATATTGCAACGAAGTCCAATGTTTCTGACTACGGAGAGTTACAAGATATTTTCAACAATAAAATCAAAGCAACGACGACAATCAATGGTAAAAATTATAGCTTACAAGTCAACAAAGAGAAACGATATCGTATTGAATTAAAGGTGTCTTAAAGAAGCAGCAATGCTTCTTTTTTACGTGTTTTATTATAGCTAGCAACCGTTTCATGTGTTTTCATTTTCTATTTTGATTCATTATAAATAATGTGACCAACTTAATTGTGACGACACTGTTGTCGCAATTGGAAAGGCAATATAGAATTTTCTCATTCTTTCTAAATTCCTTTTTGAAAAGTCCTTGCCAAATTCTACCATTAATTTTTCAGACAATGTTTTAATCACAACATCTCCCTAACTTGCCCTTTTATCTCCTTATTGTATATTTTTATGATTTCTTTTCCTACTTTCCAGTATAGACGAAGCGTCCCAGTATTTACGGTATAATAACTTCAATAATGAATTGTCTGATTCCATGAAATACTTAAGTTAATTCGTTTTAGTGACAGATAAATTTTATTTTTGATCAACTGTTATCTTTAATCTTTTTTCAATATCTTTGATACTTGGTAAAGTAGTTTCTAAAAATTTTG
>CARZYU010000031.1:0-1129 GCA_949113215.1 uncultured Bacilli bacterium
TAGGAATTTCAAAAGAAAGGTCTTCGTCTTCATTTCATCAAACCTCCTCTCTAAAAGAGTAGGTAGACACTTAGGCAACATTATGCTTCCATTTATATCTTAGTTAAAACTTTTTCGTTTGCAGCAAAAAGATGAGTGAAATCTTGATTATCTTCTTTTTTTGTGGGATAATAAGGAGGAATTTTGGAATGCTTGAATGATGTAATGTTTCTTTGTTTTTGGGGAATGATAGGGTAAGGAGATGATATGGATGAATGAGCATGATGTCATCAAAGAAATAAGACAAAAAGTCGATATTGTCGATATCATTGGAGAACGAATTCCTCTTGTACAACGAGGGAAGAATTTCTTTGGGGTATGCCCGTTTCACGATGATACCAATCCTTCTATGTCTGTCTCAAGAGAAAAACAAATCTACACTTGCTTTTCTTGTCATGCGACAGGAAATGTATATCAATTTTTAATGGATTATGAACATTTGGAATTTAGAGAAGTTTTACAAATGTTAGCAAACCGTGTAGGGGTTACACTCAAAGGCTATCAAGGACCCAAAAAAACTTCCAAATACGATGCTTTTTATGATATTTATCAGTTGAGTCTTAAATACTATCAAAACAATTTAAATACTACGTTTGGAAAAGAAGCAAAAAACTATTTAAAAGAGCGAAAGATCGATGATGCAATCATCAAAGAATTTGAAATTGGTTTATCACTTCCTAGTATGAATGATTTGACAGAATTGTTAACCAAAAAGAATATTTCTCTTTCTACTTTGAACGAGGTTGGTTTATCGGTGGATGGACACGATACATTCATTGACCGGATCACCTTTCCTCTTTATGATATTCAAGGAAAAGTAGTAGGATTCAGCGGTCGTATTTACCATAATCAAAATCAAAACAAATATTTAAATACCAAAGAAACACCAATCTTTAAAAAGGGTCTCACTTTATATCACTATCACATTGCGAAAGAAGAAGCCCGAAAAGAAAAACAAGTGATTATCATGGAAGGATTCATGGATGTCATAAGGGCTTCGGCTATCGGTGTTCGTAATACGGTCGCTCTGATGGGAACGGCACTTACCAAAGAACAAGCTAACTTGATCAAGCGTTTATCTTCTAATATC
>CARZYU010000031.1:1139-2455 GCA_949113215.1 uncultured Bacilli bacterium
ATGGGGATGATGCTGGAAGAAAAGCAACGCTTACCAATGGGAATCATTTCAAAGAACTGGGAATCGAACCAAAAGTCATCAGCTTGACGGATGATTTTGATCCCGATACTTATATTTTAACTTACGGAAAAGAACGATTTCTTGGCCTTATTGATTCAGCGATTCCTTTCAGTGATTATAAGATCAACGTTTTAAAACAGGGAGTCAACTTACAAAGCGATGAAGAAAAAGCAAAGTATATTGATCTCGTTTTAACGGAAGCAGGAAAAATAGAAGATGAAATTCGTGTGGAAATTATCCTGAAAAAACTTGCAAAAGAATTCGATATCAGTTATAATACCCTAGAAAAAAGACTTCAGGAGAACCGAAAAGAAACACCGAAAAATAAGAATGTGATGATCAGTCCAACAAGGAATCGTAAAATGAGCAAATACGAGAAAGCGATGATGGGACTTCTTTATTCGATGATTGTGAATGAAAAAGCAATTCTAAAATACACGGATGCGAAACTATTCTTCCCAGAGGAAACGTATCGTTTATTTGCAAGTGAGCTCGTTTATTACTACAAACAGTATGGATCAATTACCTTGGCTGATTTTTATACTTATGTAAGAGAAAAAGAGAACCTGAAGCAATTGTTGGATTCCATCTTAGAAATGGGATTTAGCGACATCGTAACAGATGACATCGTAGATGACTATATCGAAGTGATCCGAGAATATGGAAAGAGTCTAGAAATGAAGAGACTAAAAAATTTAATGGAAAAAGAAATGGATCCTTTGGAACAAGCAAAAATTGCTGATATGATGCGAAAGTTACGAATAGGAGTGGAATAACATGGTAGAAGAAATAAAAACGATCGAAGAAAGAAAAGAAAAATTAGTTAAACTAGGGGAAAAGAACGGATTTATTACTTATGAACAGATTGCTGAGGAATTAAAGGGACTCGACATTGACAGTGATACCTTAGATGATTTGTACAATACCTTCATGGACCACAACATCGATATTGTTACGGAAGAAAATGGGGATAACGAAGCAGGAGAACAGGATGAACCAATTGAACAGATGTCAAAAGACATCAAAATCAATGATCCTGTTCGTATGTACTTAAAAGAAATTGGACGAATTAACTTACTTACGGCAGACGAGGAATTTGAGTATGCACAGCAAGCTGTAGAAGGAAATGAAGAGGCAAAGAAAAAATTGGCAGAATCCAACCTTCGTTTGGTAGTATCGATAGCAAAGCGTTATGTAGGTCGTGGAATGCTTTTCCTTGACTTGATTCAAGAAGGGAACATCGGACTTATGAAAGC
>CARZYU010000031.1:2485-9753 GCA_949113215.1 uncultured Bacilli bacterium
TCCAACCAAAGGATATAAGTTTTCAACGTATGCTACCTGGTGGATTCGTCAAGCGATTACAAGAGCCATTGCTGATCAAGCGAGAACCATTCGTGTTCCAGTTCATATGGTGGAAACGATTAATAAGCTTGCTCGCATTCAAAGACAATTGACCCAAGAATTAAACCGTGAACCAACCGATGAAGAAATTGCAGCAAAACTTGGTATTACGGTTGAAAAAGTAAGAGAAGTCTATAAGATCAGTCAAGATCCAGTATCATTAGAAACTCCAATTGGAGAAGAAGAAGACAGCCATTTAGGAGATTTCATTCGTGACGAGAGAACGATGAGTCCTGAAGAATATGCTACGCAAGAAATGTTAAAAGAAGAATTATCAGGAGTGTTGGCAACTCTTACCGAACGAGAAGAAAGAGTTCTTCGTCTTCGTTTTGGCTTAGACGATGGACAATGTCGAACCTTAGAAGAAGTAGGACAAATCTTTGGTGTAACCAGAGAACGTATTCGTCAAATTGAAGCGAAAGCTCTAAGAAAACTTCGCCATCCATCACGTTCTAGAAAATTAAAGGATTTCATGACAGACTGATGAAGATCAACAAACGACTAATGGCAATTGCCGAATTAGTAGACGACGGAAGTAATTTGATCGATGTAGGATGTGATCATGCTCTACTTCCCATTTATGTGATGGAGCATAAAAAAAATATCACGGCCATTGCTTCGGATAAATTACCAGGTCCTTTAGAACAAGCAAAGAAAAATATCAAAGCTGCAAATCTAGAGAATAAAATTAAAGTTCAATTGAGCGATGGAATCAAAGATTTAGATGATCAAACCGACACGATTGTCATTTCCGGAATGGGTGGACAACTCATGATTGGAATATTCAAATATCAAATGGAAAAATTAAAGAATATCAAAACGATCATTCTTTCTCCTAACAATGATCAAAGCATGATCCGTTCCTTTTTACTAAAACATGGATTTATCTTAGTAGATGAAATGATGGTCGAAGATGCAGGACACATCTATCTTGGAATGAAGTTTCAAAAAGGAAAAAAACATTACAGTAGGCAAGAACTTTACTTTGGACCGATTCTTTTAGAAAAAAGAGGGGAACTATTTGATAAGTATTATCAAAAAGAATTAGAACGGAAACGAATTTTAATCAAATTACTACCAAAGAAGTATCGTTATCGAAGATTTCAAGTGAAAAATGAAATCACATTATTAGAAAAAACATTAGAATCCAAGTAGGATTCTTTTTTTGTCAAAATTTTGTCGAGAAGAAAAAAATGAAACATAAAAATTGACATGGGGGGGGGAGTTTTATTATATAGATATCAAAGGAGAGTGAAAAAATGGAGGAAAAAGAGAAAGACAATGTTTCGCTTAACGAAGTAGAAAACAAAGTTGAAAGTCCTTCGAAAAAAGATAAGAAGAAAAATCAAACGATTCTTATTTTAGCAGTGATAGCGGTAGTATTAGTGTTCGCTGTAGTGGGAGTATTTGCAGGAAAGAATTTACTGGACAAGAAAAAAGGAAAGGAAGAAGTAGACTCCAAAGAGGTATTTTCCAAGTATAAAATGTCGGGAAATGGCTTACAAGATTTTGATTTAAGTTTTCTACAGCTAGAAAACAATGAACAAAATATGATTTATAGTCCTTTATCGATCAAGTATGCCCTCGAAATGTTAGGGGAAGGGGCAAATGGGAATACCAAGGCTCAAATCGATGCTGTGATTGGGGCGTATAAAGCAAAGAAGTACAACAATAGTCCTAATATGTCGTTAGCCAATGCTTTATTTGTAAGAGACAGTTACAAGGAAAATATGAAGGAAGAATACACTTCTAGACTGGCAACAAAGTACAATGCCGATGTCATTTTTGATACCTTTGCCAATGCTACAACCATCAATGGTTGGATTAAAGAAAAAACACTTGGTTTAATTAGTGAATTGGTTCAGGATTCTGATTTGAATGATATGCAGTATATTTTAGTCAATGCTTTAGGAATTGATATGGAATGGAAGAATGTCATCCAATCTATCTATACCGGTGAAGAGCAGAAGGGGCTATCTTATAGTGTTGCTTATCCTCATACCAAATATCAAGATGCGGTAGAAACCATTATGGGAAATTTCCCAAGTTTAGACTTCAGTAATAGTACAAAAGTAAAATCAAGTCGTATTGGAGCCACTGTCAATAACTATGATTTTATCAAAGAACAAGGCGAAGATAACATTCGAAATAAGGTGAAGGAAGAGTATGAGCAATTTGTAGCAAGAGATGAATGTGAATATAAGGCTCAAGGCAGAACTTATGAAGAAACGGAAGCGGTGGTAAACCGCTATATGAAAGAATTAAAAGAGGGATACGGTTATAAAGATGTGAAATTCTCTACGGACTTTTCTTTCTATAGCGATGAGACCGTAAAACTCTTTGCAAAGGATCTAAAAGAGTACGATGGAACAACGTTACAGTACATTGGAGTGATGCCAAAACAAAAAAATCTGAAGGATTATATTGCATCGATGAATGCATCGAAGATCAACGATTTGGTTGGCAAATTAAAAACAATGGATCTTGAGAACTTTGAGTATGGTAAAATCTATCGAATCAGAGGATTGATCCCATTATTTAACTTTGAATACCAAATGAATTTATTAGAGGATTTAAAGAAATTAGGAATTACCGATGTCTTTGAAGATGGTAAAGCAGATTTATCCAAACTTTCAAAGGAGTCTTCTTATATTGGTTATGTAGCGCACAAAGCCAATATTGATTTCTCAAACGAAGGAATTAAGGCTTCCGCTGCCACAGGAATCGGTGGTCTTGGAAGTGCTGCTGGATGTGGCTTTGACTATCTTTGGGATTTGCCAGTCGAAGAGATTGATCTAAACTTTGATCATCCATATTTCTTCTTAGTAAGAGATAAAAGTAGTGGCGAAATTTGGTTTACAGGATCTGTCTATCAACCAACGGAATGGAAAAATGAAGTTCAATTTTAAGGAAGGGAACTCTTAAAGGAGTTCTTTTTTTTACGATCTTTTTGGTAACGTTACATTATTTGACAAAGAAAAATCATAACTATATAATATCTATGGAAAAGGAGGAGACAAAACATATGAATCGCAATAGTTTTCAATTATGGGTGGATTATTCGCTTGGTAAAATACAAAGAAAATTAACAAAAAAAGAACAAAGTGAGATAGATGCTAGTACCTTTGCTATGCACTTGTTAATACCTACAAATTCTTTGTTGAGATTGTGTAATGGACTACAGAATATGGAGGCTTTAAGCAATTGCGATTTCGTAATAGAGGCTCTAGCTGAAAAGTTTTGGGTACCAAAAGAGGTTATGTTTATTAAAATGAAAGGATTGCTGCAGGAGAAACCTGAATTGTTACCAGAAGAGATAGGCAAAGGAAGTTTCTTGAAGAGAAAAAACGATAGATAATGGATCGTTTTCTAGGAAATATCGATCACTTATTCTTTTCTTAGAAAAATCCTTTGAAGAAACTATATTTGGAAAAAAAGCTTGCCAAAATGCATTTTCTTGCATATAATAAATGTACTTACCAATTCTCAGTGAGAGAGTCCTTTCGACTTTTACTTAGAATTTGGTGAATTTAAAAAAAGAAAGGGAGTGTTCGTTGTGGCATTAACAACAGACAAAAAACAAGAGATCGTAAAGAAATTTGCTCGAAATGAAAAAGATACTGGTTCTCCAGAGGTACAAATTGCAATTCTTACCGAAGAGATCAATACTTTAACTGCTCATTTGAAAGAGCATATTCACGATCATCATTCACGTCGTGGACTTTTGAAAAAAGTAGGACAACGTCGTAATATGTTGAATTACTTAGCGAAAAAAGATGTAAAGCGTTATCGTGAAGTTGTAAAACAATTAGGATTAAGAAAGTAGACACGTTTTTCGTGTCTTTATTTTTGCAAAAGAGGAGGAAGTAACAATGAAGAAAACATTCGAATTAGAATTCTATGGAAGAACGATTACCATTGAAAATGGAGAATTGGCAAAGCAAGCAGATGGAGCTGTGTTGGTACGCTATGGAGATACGGTAGTATTATCTACGGCCGTGGTAAGTGATAATGCCAATGTATTATCTGACTTTTTTCCGTTACAAGTACAATATCAAGAAAAACTTTATTCTGTTGGTAAAATTCCAGGAGGATTCATCAAAAGGGAAGGTAGGCCTACCGATGCAGCTACATTGGCCGCTCGTATGATCGATCGTCCCATGCGTCCACTGTTTCCAGAGAATTTCCGTAATGAAGTACAAGTTATCAACGAAGTGTTAAGTGTCGATCAAGATAACTTACCAGAACTAGCAGCACTACTTGGCTCAAGTCTTGCCGTATCGATTAGTCAAATTCCATTTTTTGGTCCCATTGCTGCAGTCAAAGTAGGAAGAGTCGATGGAGAGTACATCATCAATCCGACGATCGAGCAGATGGAAAAGAGTGATATCGATCTTACCGTAGCAGGAACGAAAGATGCCATCAACATGGTAGAATCTTCTGCCAAACAAGTAGCCGAAGATGATATGTTAGAGGCTTTGATGTTAGGTCATGAGGCTATCAAAAAGTTAGTGGCGTTCGAAGAAGAAATCATCCGTGAAATCGGTAAAGAGAAGATGGAATACCAAGTTCTTGAAATTAGTGACGACTTAAGAAAAGAAGTAGAAGAACTTGCTTCCAAGTCGTTGGATGAAGCACTTCATTTGACCATTGATAAATTACAAAAAGAAGCAAGAATTGCTGAAGTAAAAGAAAATGTTGTTTCCAAATACGAGGAAGAAAATAGTGATCTAAATGAAAAGGAATTGGTAGAGCTCATTACCAAAGTAAAATTAATTTTAGCCGATTTGGAATATCGTTTGTTCCGTAATATTGTAGTGAAAGAGAAATGTCGTGCAGACGGAAGAAAGATGACGGAAATTAGACCATTATCAACGGCCATTGATCTTTTGCCAAGGACCCATGGATCAGCTTTGTTTACAAGGGGCCAAACACAGAGTTTAAGTGTGACGACATTGGGAGCTTTGGGAGAACATCAAATATTAGATGGACTCAGTTTAGAAGACCAAAAGAGATTTATGTTACATTATAATTTCCCAGCTTTTTCCGTCGGTGAAACAGGACGTTATGGAGCACCAGGAAGAAGAGAAATTGGTCATGGAGCTTTAGGAGAAAAGGCTTTGGCCCAAGTCATTCCTTCGGAAGAAGAATTTCCTTATACCATTCGTGTGGTCTCAGAAATCTTGGAAAGCAATGGAAGTAGTTCTCAAGCCAGTATTTGTGCTGGATGTATGAGTTTGATGGCAGCAGGGGTTCCCATCAAGGCACCAGTTGCTGGAATTGCCATGGGATTGATTACATCCGATGATGATTATACGATTCTTACGGATATTCAAGGAATGGAAGACCATCTAGGAGATATGGATTTTAAAGTCGCAGGTACGAGAAATGGAATTTGTGCCTTACAGATGGACATTAAGATCAAGGGAATTACCAAGGAAATCTTAAAACAAGCTCTCTACCAAGCCAAAGATGCTAGAATGGAAATCTTGGATGTCATCCAAAATCAAATTCCAGAGCCAAGAAAAGAAGTATCGAAGTATGCTCCTAAGATGATGACCTTTACGATCGATCCAGGCAAGATTCGTGAAGTCATTGGTAAGGGCGGAGAAATGATTACGAAGATCATTTGTGAAGCAAGTAATGTGACGGATGTCAACAACATCAATGCGGTTAAAGTCGATTTAGAAGACGATGGACGAGTCATCATCTATCATACTGATCAAGAAGTGATCGATCGTACAGCAGATATGATCAAAGATGTTATCAAAGAAGCGGTGGAAGGTGAAATTTATCCTGCCAAAGTTGTCAAAGTAGAAGACTTCGGATGCTTCGTTCAACTCTGGCCTGGTTGTGAAGGATTGGTTCATGTATCACAACTAGATCATAAACGAGTAGAAAAAGCAGGAGATGTAGTTCACGAGGGTGATGAAATCGTCGTAAAATGTCTGGGAGTGGATAAACGAGGAAGACTCAACTTTTCGCGAAAAGAAGTTTTACCAAAACCAAAGGCTCCTAAGAAAAAAGAGGAAGAAGTAACATGCGAGAAGTCAGACCAGGACAAATCTATCGACATTTCAAAGGAATGAAAGTAAGGATCCTTGCTTTAGCAAAAGATTCTGAAACCTTAGAAGAAATGATCGTTTATTCCCATGTGGGTTGTGACGATGAAGTTTGGGTGAGAAGCAAAGAGATGTTTTTATCCAAAGTTGATCATGAGAAATATCCAGATGTCAAACAAGATTATCGTTTTGAATTAATCAAATGATAATCTTTTTTGTTCCTCGCATGAGAAACGTAAAATCATCATATAGTAGGTTAGGTGATGATATGAAACAAAAAGTATGGGAAATGTTAGGGGCTGTTTTACTGATTTGTTTTAGTTTTTATTATACGGATAAGGCAGTCGATATCATGCGAAGAAACGATCCGATTATGAAGGAAATTGAACAAGTAGCAAAGGAAAAAATCGTAAAAGCAGAGGATGCTGTTTTAAAGGAGCAGTATTTGATTCCTGGTTACAATGGCCAAAAAGTAAATGAAGTAGAAAGTTTTCAGAAGATGAAGCAATATGGAGAATACAAGGAAAGCTTATTGGTGTTTGAAGAAACAACTCCTACCATCAGTGTAGAGGAATATTATGATCGTTTTATTTTGAGTGGTAATTCGGTAAAAAATTCTGTTTCTCTTGTATTTAAAGTGAGCAAGGATACATCGGCCATTTCCGAAATCGAAAACATATTAAATGCAAAGAATGTAAGAGCAACTTTCTTTTTGGATGGTACCATTCTTGACAAAAATCCAGATCTTGTCTATCAATTGGCACGAGATGAAATGGAACTGGAAATTTTAAATTATGATTCATCTTACGATGAGTTGATGTTTCATGATTCTCTAACGAAATTAAAAAGTATCACAAATTTGAAAGGAAAATATTGTTATGCGGAATATGATCAAAAAGAAATCTTAGAACTCTGTGGGAAGCAGAAAATGCACACTATTATTCCGACGATTTTAGTCAACAATCAACCTTTTTCTACCGTAAAAAATAAAATGATGAGTGGCAGTATCATCGCATTTTCGAATTTTGATTCTACCCTAAAAAAGGAACTCCCCGTTATCATTGATTACATCAACCAGCGAGGTTATCAAATGACAACTCTTGATTT
>CARZYU010000031.1:9763-12246 GCA_949113215.1 uncultured Bacilli bacterium
AAGCGAATCCCACAGTGTGGAGGAAAAGTAATTGACGTCAAGTAGAAAAAGGCTCGAGGATTTTAGAGGATGGTATCTTAGGAGTGCTATAATAAAAACAAGGAGTAGTAGACGATGAAACAAAAGAAGATGGGGAAGATTTGGTTGTATTTACTTTGCTTGTTAATTGCTTTTTTGTTTATTACGATTGCAAGTCAAAATTCCTTTCTGTATCCATTGAATGATTGGGTGGACGGGAATTGCTTTTTCACGATAGGAAGAGGAATGCTTCATGGAATGGTTCCTTATCGAGATCTATTCGATCAAAAAGGTCCTTTGCTATATTTTATTTATATGTTAGGAGCTCTTTTTACGGAAAAGAATATGTTAGGGGTTTATTTCTTAGAAGTCATTTCCTTTAGCATTTTTCTCTATTTTGCCTATCGCACTTGTCGTTTGTTCTTAGAAGAGAAGATGAGCGGTTTTCTTCTTCCCATTCTTTCGATGATGATTGTAACCCTACCTGCTTTTACCCATGGTGGTAGTGCCGAGGAATTCTGTTTGCCTTTTTTAATGGGCTCTCTCTATTCTCTTTTGAAATTTTGGAAGGGGAAAGAGGAAATTCCAAGTTACCGTATGCTTTTGTTAAACGGACTTAGTGCTGGTTGTGTTTTTTTCATAAAATACACGATGTTAGGGTTTTGGTTTGCTTTGATGATGTGCTTCTTTTTCTTGATGATTGGAAAGAGAGAGTACAAAAGAGCAATTCTTTCCTGTTTGGTCTTTTTAGGAGGAATGCTTTTAACGCTTCTTCCATGGCTTTTCTATTTTTCTATGACAGGTGCCTGGAAGGATTTCTTTGAGACGTATCTTATTTTTAATATCAAGTATTATCCAAATTTAGAACCATGGTATCTGAGAATATTAGGCGTTATCAATAAAACAAGTAGTTTCTTAATCAAAAATTTAGGCTATGGAATTCCTTTGATCATAGGAATGGTATCTTTGTTATTTACCAAAGATCTATACGATCGAAGGCAAGCCAAAGGAATGATTTTAACTTGTTTTCTCTTTCTTATCTTCTTTGTTTTAATTGGAGGAAAGGGATATCGCTATTACTATTTGATTTTTACGCCATTTGCCATCTTGGGACTAATCTGTCTTGGAAAATGGATCAGCGAAAATCATAAGCCATTTTTTAGGAAGAAAAGTACCTATACTTTTTTCTTTTTCTTTTGGTGGAGATAAGTTGTTATGGAGTTCCCAATAGTAAAAAGTTATGGGAAAGAAAGCAAGAGGGACGAAATCAACCAGTACAATGGTACTTTTCTTCCATCATGAACAAGTCGAAAGATCGAACCTTATTAAACTATGGATCGTTGGATGCAGGATTTTATTTAGCAACCGAGACGTTGCCCGTTGATAAGTATTTTCAAAAAGTGAACATCGATGATGAAGTATATCCTTTGAACATCGAATCACAAAAAAGAGTCATCGAAGAGGAAAAAGTGCAATATGTTATAACGAGAGAACGAGTGGATAAAAAGGCAAAACAAATACCATATCTTTCTACCATCTCTCAGCATTACCGAATCATTGCTTCGAAAGACCAAGACTATGAGGAAAAGAAATTTCGTTATGTTCTCTGGGAAAGAAAATGAAATTTATTGTAAAATAAGCAAAGATGTGGTAAGATGAACTCATACAAGTGAAGGAGTTGATTGAATATGGCAAAATTTTGTGCAAATTGTGGTGCAGAATTAAAAGAAGGCCAAGAAGTATGCTTGAAATGTGGAAAGATGCTAAATGAAAATAAGCAAGCAAACAATGCAACAAATGATCCTAATGCAAAATCAAAAATTGCTGCTGGATTATTGGCTATTTTCTTAGGAAGCTTAGGAGTACACAATTTCTATTTAGGATACACTGGAAAAGCGGTTGCTCAATTGTTAATTACTTTATTGACATGTGGTTTTGGGGCAGCTGTAACAGGCATTTGGGCTTTGGTAGAAGGAATTTTAATTCTTTGTGGAAACATCAATACCGATGCCAATGGAAATCCATTAAAAAATTAAGAAACAATGGTGAGAGGAAAAGAACGACGATGAGTTGTTCTTTTTTTATGAAAGTTAGGGAAGCTAGCGAGGTGTTTTTCTTACATTAAGACGGTTTTCCTTTTTTTCTTTTGTCTAATATTGTATAATAGTTCTAGTGAATAGGGTGGTAACATGTACTTAAAACAAATTGAAACAGCAGGATTTAAATCGTTTGCGGATAAACTTTCCATCACGTTAGATGATAAGATTACTTGCATTGTTGGACCAAATGGAAGTGGAAAAAGTAACATTGTCGATGCCGTAAGATGGGTCTTAGGAGAACAATCGGTTAAATCTCTTCGTGGAGATGGAACCATGACCGATGTTATCTTCCAAGGATCGAAGAGTAGAAATCCCTTGAATGTAGCAAGTGTTTGTTTGGTATTTGATAATAGTGGCCACTACTTA
>CARZYU010000032.1:0-1080 GCA_949113215.1 uncultured Bacilli bacterium
TGGTAGATTCTGGAACATTGAATCCTTGAAGAATTCCCGCAGCAATCGCAAAGACATTTTTTAAAGAGCCACAGATGGCTGTTCCAATCAAATCGTCATTGATCCGAAGTTTTATTTTAGAATGGAAAAAAGCATTTTGGCAAGATTCGATTGCAAAGGAGTCCTTACTAGCAAGACTGAGTCCTGTAGGGAAATTTTCTACAATATCTTTGGCGAACGATGGACCAGAAAGTAAGACAAAATGAGAAGATCCGGTTATTCTTTGGAACGTTTCATGAAGAAAACTTCCATCCTGTTCTAATCCTTTGCTTGTCAAACAGTGCACCTGTGTTTCTTTCAAAAAGGAAACTGCCTCATTTAATGTATCTTTCATATATTCTGCTGGGATTGCCCAGATGATGAGTTCTTGATCCTTGAGACATTCTGATAAAGAAGTAGTAAATAAAATTCCTTCAGGCAATGTTACTCCAGGAAGTTTTTGACTATTTTCTCTCGTGTTAGAAAGTAGTTCAATTTCTTCCTTTAACTTACTCCACATGGTAATACGATGATTTCCATTACTTAATACTTTTGCTAGGGCTAATCCATAAGCCCCTGTTCCAATAATTCCTATTTTCATAATAACTCCTATCTTTCCTTATTTTATCATAAGATGATCTTTTTCCAAATTGATTCAAAAAAGAATCGGATGAATGACTTCTATTTTACAAAAACCTTTCAGGTATGATATAGTGAAAGAGTATCTTGTCCGCGTAGCTCAGCTGGATAGAGTGCTTCCCTCCGAAGGAAGAGGTCATGGGTTCGACTCCCGTCGCGGGCACCAGATTGATTGATACTCGAACCTTCATGGCTCGAGTTTTAATATGTTTGAATTTTTATTTCATATCACTTTCTTGGAAATTTGCTCTTTAAGAATGCTTTCTTTGGAACATAATCAATCTCATTAAATAATTCAATATGATCAAAAACGTGTTCTATTAAGCTATTTGGCACAACGTTTTGAAAAGTCCCACTTTCATCTTGATAACATAGTCGACTCAATGCTTTCAACTCTGCAATCGAATTTAAAGAAAAAACATC
>CARZYU010000032.1:1140-2069 GCA_949113215.1 uncultured Bacilli bacterium
TTGCTTAAAAAAAGGATCTCCATATGCAGATAACATAATACCATGCATTAGAATGAGCAATTTTTCCAACTTTAATGTATCTATGTCATAACCACGATCTAAGCATTCATTGACAACAATTTTCCCTTTTTCACTAGCTTGGCATAAAATTCTTCTATCTATCATGTCGATCGTTCTTATCTATTTCTATTTAATCATACTTTTCTATATTTTGTATAGTGTTTTGCCTTTTCAAATGTTTTAGATATTACTCATACTATTTTTTGTTTCTCTAATAGCCTTTTCTTCTCTTCTTTGGAATAGAGATAGTCCGTATATCCCATATCTTTTAGTGCTTCATAAGCTTGCTCTACGGAAGAGGGAATTTCTTGTGGAAGAAGCCAGTCAAGTTTCGGATATAATTTTAATCTTTGAATATCTCCTACTAAGAGAGAAATTTCTTGGTGTCTTTTTTCACTTTCAAAACTGTTTAATTTTTGAATAAATTCTTCTGTAGTCTGTTTTGGATAAGTAATTTGAAAAGAAATATCTTTCCAAAGGGCTTTCGCCGTAGCGAAGGTTCTTCTAGAACTACTGGCAGAGTGCACAATTAAGATCGAATGAATGGGAAAATTTATCTTCTCCAAAAGTTTTTTCGAAAATCGAAAATTATCTCCCGTATTTGTGGATTCTTCCTCCAAAAGAATATTTTCTTTCGCAATTCCTTGATGTAAAGCAACTTCTTCAAATCGTTTAGCTTCTGTTTTAGCCCATTTTTCTTTGGTGATTTTTCCTAATCCTCCTGCAAAAAGAATTTTTTTACCGAAACCTTGTTGATATAGTTTGGCACAATATTTTGGAATTTCCAAATTTCCACAACCACAGCCCATAATGAGATCCGCAGGTGCAATGTCTTCTTCCAATTTCATATACTCAAAAATAGTCTTGAT
>CARZYU010000032.1:2144-2776 GCA_949113215.1 uncultured Bacilli bacterium
GTAACCATATGGTGCGAGGAAGGAGACTTGAACTCCCACGATACAATTATCACTACCACCTCAAAGTAGCGCGTCTACCATTCCGCCATCCTCGCAAATCAATAACAACTATATTTTAACACAAAAGAAAACTTTTGCCAATTATAAAAAATATTTGGAAAAAATCTTTACTTCTGGTATAATGATATTGCGTTATTTAAGCCGAAATAGTTTAGTGGTAAAACAGATCCTTGGTAAGGATCAGAGGCAAGTTCAATTCTCGCTTTCGGCACCAGATTGATTGAAACTCGAACTTCGAGTTAAAATAGTAAAACGCACTTGATAAAAGCGCGTTTTTATGTTATTATGAATATGTCAAGGAAACTTGCATAAAATAAAAAAGGAACATTCAATATGCCAGTGTTGAGTGTTGCCGAATAAATTGGTACCACCTTCTAATTAGAAGGTGGTTTTTTAATAATTTAAAACATAAATTCCAATGGTTAAATAAGTAGCAAAGATAATCCAAAGCAAATAGGGGATATTAAGATAAGCAGAAACTTTCTCTTTTTGATAAAAAGCGCGTATCATTAGGATGATAAGAATATCTAATAGAATAATCCAAAGAATAGAGAAGAATCTCCACTTCAAGA
>CARZYU010000032.1:2793-5813 GCA_949113215.1 uncultured Bacilli bacterium
GCGCATTGACGAATAGTTGCGTATAATAGAGTTTCGAAATTTCTTCCGTATCTTGATTTCTTTTTTTTAAAATGTAATAGGAAATTCCCATGAGTAAATAGATGATAGACCAAGCAATGGGAAATAGAATACTAGGGGGAGCAAGAGGTGGCTTGTTTAGAACATTATAATCAATATAAGGTGAGATGATAAATCCTACGATACTCCCAATCAATAGAGGAAAAAAGAGATAGAATAGAGATTTTAATTTTTCTTTCAAGAGACATCTTCCTTTCTAATAAAACTATATGTCATAAATATTATTTTATCCTGGTATAAAAAAAGCTATCGAATGATAGCTTATTTCAATAATTCATCTAAATTAACTCGAAAGGTGTTACTTAATAAGAACAATTTATGAGTTGAAATTCCGGTGGTTCCATATTCATAGTAAGCGTAAGAAGATTGGTTAATTCCAAGGGAGATTGCCATTTGTTTTTGAGTAAGGCCTCTTGATAAACGAAAAGCTCGTAATCTTCGACCAATTTCTTTTTGAGAAATGATGGTAGGATGAGGAAAGTAATTCTTGTCGTTGGTGAGACCCACTAAATATTGAATATTGGTTTTAAAATATTCTGCAATGAAAATTACTTTTTCAATAGGGAAATCGACATCTCCTAATTCCCACATAGCATACGTAGTTCTTTTGACGCCGAGAAGTTCTGCCATTTTAAACTGTGTTAAATCATGATCTTCTCTCAAATCTCGAATTCGTTGAAGTTTCATACTACATCACCTAAAAATATTGTAAACATCAGTTTCTATATTTCTTGCTTTTGTCAATAATATGCATAAAAATAAGAAAAACTTTTTTGCTCCAAATTCTCCCTTTTTGCGAATGATATAAGTGAGGAGGAAAGATCAGCTTGAGTTTGAAGTTAAAACGGCTGGAATGGGTGAGACAATCTGGAGCAAAAGACTGTGGAGTGAGTTGTCTTTTGATGATCATTCGCTATTATGGTGGCAATGTACCAAGAGAATGTTTAAGAGAGATGACTCATACTTCCAAAGAAGGAGTCAGCGCTTATGATTTGATAGAAACTGCTTCCACTTTAGGATTCGATGCCAAAGGATTGAAAGGAGATATCCGATTATTAAAGCAACGTGATTTACCGATGATTGCTCACGTCATACTAGAAAAGAATTATCAACATTTTGTAGTCATCACAAAACTGGACGTTAAGAAACAGAAAATAACAATTTTAGATCCAGCAAGAGGAACACGAAATATTCATCTAAAAGATTTTGAAAAAATTGCGACAAATCATTACCTTTATCTAAAACCAAATAAACCACTTCCAAACATTCGCACCAAAAAATTTTTAACCAAAATGGTAAGTTCTCTATGGAAAACTTATCCTTATCATTTCACAGTGATTTTTATCACATCTTTACTTTATATTGTTGCCAATTTGATTCTATCTTTTCTGTTGAAATTTTTCTTGGATTATGTGATTCAAACTTCTTCCTTGGGAAATGGACCGATTTTATTCCTTGGATTTTTAGGGATGATTCTACTTCGCCAAATGAGTTTATTTCTTCGACAATTTTGCTATCTCATCGTAGAACGAGGATTTCAAAAACAACTGGTAAAAAATACGTTAGAGCAAATGATTTTTCTTCCTTATCTTTATTATAAGAACAGAACAACTGGAGAAATGATTAGTCGATTTTCTGATTTGGAATTGGTCGGTCATTTTTTTGGTAAGGTCTTTTTCTTTGCGACGGATGCTCTGTTTTTCATTGTTTTATCAATTTTTCTTTTTCGTTTAGAATCAAAGTTGTTTTGTTTGTTTCATATTGTTTCTTTTGGGGTATTTCCCTTTCTTCTCTTGACCAATCATCCATTTAAAAATCATCTTGGTAAGACAAAAGAAGCGTCGATGAAGATGAATTCCCAACTGGTGGAAACACTACAAGCAGTTGACTGTTTTAAGGGACTTCATTTGGAACAGGAAATGGTGAATCAGCTGGAAGATACTTTTTCTTCCTTTCAACAAAGGAAATGGAAAATGACACAATTTTATACATTTCTTCTATTAGGAAAAGACTTCCTAACTCAACTTGGAAGCTTACTCTTTTTCTATTTAGGAAGTTCGTATATTGTGGATGGAAAAGTCTCTTTTTCGACGTTTGTTGTCTATCAGAATTTCCTTTCTCAGTATGCAGAAGGATTAGAAAAAGGAATCGAACTCTGGCTTGATTATCGTGAAACAAAAGTAGCGATGGATCGTGTGCAAGATTTGTATGACATCAAACAAGAAGATTTTAGATACATTCGTTCCAAAGAAAAATTGAACAATTTAGGAACCATTGAAATTCGAAATTTAACCTATTGTTATCGTTTTGATTCTCCCTTGCTGAAAGAATTGTCTCTTTCCATCAAACAGGGAGAAAAGATTCTTCTCTATGGGAAAAGTGGAAGTGGGAAGAGTACGCTAGCAAAACTTCTGATGAGATATTACGAAGTTCCTCTCAACCGCTTATTTTTAGAAGGAGAAGATATCAATCGCTATCATTTGAGTTATTTAAGAGAACATATGACTTATGTTTCGCAAAATGAATTTCTCTTTACGGACTCTCTTTATCACAATATTGTGTTAAAGAGAGAAGTTTCCTATGCGAACTTTTTAAAAGTAGCAAGGCTTACTTTAGTAGATGAATTGGTTCAAAATGAAGTGATGGGTTATGATCGCCTGTCAAATTGATGTTGAGAAAGAACGAAGGATCTTAAAAAACGTATTTACTTTTTACCAAGACAAGACCATTTTAGTCATATCACATCGATATGCCAATGAAGATTTGTTTGATCGAAAATTAAAGTTGGAAGGAGGAAAAATCTATGAAGGTGAAGGAAGTTTCGATTGAGCATTTTGCAAAAGAGAGGGTTCTTTATTACAAAGGAGGAATCCTACTTCTTTTTAGTATCACCATTGTTCTTATTTTATTTCTTCAAATGAAAAAGCTAACGATTGAAAAAC
>CARZYU010000032.1:5823-7548 GCA_949113215.1 uncultured Bacilli bacterium
AGAAGATGGTTTGATTCATCTGATTGTTTCCAAGAAGGAAATGAAAAAATGGGAAGAAAGGAAAAAAGTAAAAATAGAGGGGACTTGGAGGAATTATAGGGTAAAAGAAGTTTTATATCACCGAGAAGAACCTACCATGAGAGAACTTCTTTTAGAAGTCGATCAAACGAAACGTGATTTTCAATCATCCTCGATGTTATTGATAATATTGGAACAAGAAAAATGCTCTGTTCAAGATGCAATCATTGATATGTTAGGAGGTACTTATGCTTGAAATGAGTCAAAGTGAATTAAGGGAAACCAAAGGAGGGGAAGGCTTCTTGCTTGGGGTAGCTATCGTTGCTGCCATCGTCTTTTTGGTTGGAGTCGTGGATGGATTTGTTCATCCCAAAAAATGTAATGATTAGGAGGAAACATGAGAGAATTAAATCAGGAAGAACTCGTACAAACGAGGGGAGGAGTAAGCATTACTTCTTCTTCTTTGATCAATTCGTTTGCCAATGCTGTGAAAGTACTACTAGATTTGGGAAGGAGCCTAGGTTCTTCGATCCGGCGAATCGAGAGTGATCAAATATGTCCGATCAAGTAACAAAATCAAAAACATTCCATAAAATATTACAGGTTGTCATAGGCTTAAGTATCCTGATAGGTGGTACCATTTGGATGACTATATTGTATCGAATGGGACAATATCTGGGGGTTTTTGTACGAAATTTCTATGAGATTGTGAGTCGTCTTGCTTGTTTACTATGAGAAAAGCGAAGATAATTGTAAAAATTCGTAAAATTTTCTTGTAAATTCGACAATGAAATGCTATAATCTTTTGTAGAAAAAGGCGAAGGGAGGGATAGAAATGACGCAGATTCAGGTCCAAGTGAAAAATGGTAATGTCGATATGGCTTTACGAAAGTTGAAGCAAAAAGCGGCTAGAGATGGAGTCCCTTCCGAGTACAAAAAACATGAATGTTATGATAAGCCAGGTATTCGTAGAAGAAATGCGAAGAAAGAGGGAATCAAAAATTCTCGTAAGCGCAACCGTAAAAACAACAGTAATGGAAGAGATTAGTAGGTCTCTTCTTTTTGTTTCGTGGTATGATAAGTTAGGAGTGTGATAAATATGAACTTACAAGAAAAATTAAGTAAAGATATGATAATTTCCTTAAAAGAAGGAAAGAAAAGTCGTTTGATGGTCTTGCGGATGATCAAAGCTGCAATGATGCAAGAAGTAATTGATCATAAAAGAGAGCTGAATGATGAATTGTTGATTGAAGTCGTTGGAAAACAATTGAAAATGCGAGGGGATTCTCTCGTGGAATTTGAAAAAGCAGGAAGAAGTGATTTGATCGATAAAACCAAAGAGGAGATTGTGGTATTAAACGAGTATCTTCCAGAACAACTTTCCGAAGAAGAGGTAAATAAAATTTTAGACGAAGCTTTTACTTCTCTTGCCCCAACTGGACCGAAAGATATGGGAAAAGTCATGCAACAAGTTACTCCAAAACTAAAAGGAAAAACGGATCTAAAAGAAGTGAGCCAGAAAATCAAAGTGCGATTAGAGAGTGTATAAGCACTCTTTTTTTAATAAATCTTTTGTCTCTTTCATACCTTTTAATAAGGTGATAAGCATGCTAAAACAGCTGGTGGATTATATGAGAGAAGAGGAGTTTCGATTGACCTTATTTGAAAATCGAGTTCATGCCCTTAATTACGATGATGTCCTGTCTT
>CARZYU010000032.1:7558-12124 GCA_949113215.1 uncultured Bacilli bacterium
CATTCGAGGAACAAATTTGGCCGTTCAAAAACTTCTCGATCAGGAAATTTTAATCGTTGGAACCATTGAAGGAATTGAGATGAAATAATGTTTGGAAAATATTATTTAGTTAAAATTACAGGAAAGAATCCCAATCGATTTTTACAGAATCTCTTCCGAATGCATATCGCCTTAGAGAAGATCGAGAGAGCGAAAGATTGTTGTTATGTGAAAGTGGATGAAGACAATCTAAAAAAAATTCAAGGGATTAAGACAATCTATGAAGTTGAAATTGTCGATCGTTTTTCCTTTGCCAAAATAGAATATTTACTTATCAAAAATGTTGTATTCTTACTTTCGCTTTTTGGAGGTTTCTTACTTTTGATTTTGCTATCTAAAATGATCTTTCAAGTCGAAGTTGTCCATAGCTCCAAAGAAATAAGGAATCTCTTGGAACAGGAACTTTCTTCTTATGGAATTAAACCTTTTCGTTTTCAAGTAAGTTTTAATCGACAAGAAGCCATCGTAGAAGAAATCCTGAAAAAACATAAAAAAGAATTGGAATGGCTTGAAATGGAAAGAATTGGAACAAAGTATGTCGTAAAGGTTGAGCAAAGAAAAATAAAAGAGATCAAAGTAGATGAGACTCCACAAAATATTGTGGCCAAAAAAGATGGGATGATTGTAAGCATTGAAGCAACCAAAGGAGAAGTGGTGAAAAGTAAAAATGACTACGTCAAAAAAGGAGACGTGCTCATCACAGGAGTAATTAAAAATAAAGAGGAAGTTAAAACAAAAGTTCATGCAGAAGGGAAAGTTTTTGCAGAGACTTGGTATCAAGTGAGTATCGATTTTCCTTTGAAGTATTACGATAGCAAACTGACGGGGAATGAAAAAAAAGTACTTAGTTTTTACTTTTTAGGAAAGGAATTTTCTCTTTTTGGAGGATTTCAAGAGAAAGAGGAAAGGGTAATCTTTGAATTTCGTAATATGGCCTTACCAATTGGAGTTAGTTATAAGATGATCAAAGAAAAAAAAGTAACTGATTTGAATCTTAGTACCGAAAAAGTTTTGAAAATGGAGCAAAATGATAGTAAAATAATAATGAAGATCTTTTATAAAGTAAAAGAAGATATTACAGAAGCAGGAGAAATTCGTTTAGAAGAGGAAGAAAAAGAAGAAGAATCGTCTTAAAAAGAAGTGGAAGTGAAGAAACATTGCAGATTGAACTATTTAATGAAACAAAACAAGATGTAACATCTATTGTGAAGGTCCTGAAAAAAGTCCTAAAGGGTGCTTGCAAAAAAGAGAAACTTAAGAAGGTAGAATTCAATGTAATCTTCGTGGATAACGAGACCATTCATCGAATCAATCGTGAACATCGGAAGATCGATCGAGTCACGGATGTGATTACCTTTGCTCTTGAAGATGATAAGTCGATGATTGTAGGAGACACTCATCGGATTCTAGGGGACATTTATATTTCCTTGGATAAGGCCAAAGAGCAAGCAGAAGAATATGGTCATAGTTTCGTAAGAGAAATGTGCTTTTTAGCCGTTCACGGATTTTATCATTTGTTGGGGTATGATCATAATACCAAAGAGGAGGAAACAGTCATGTTTCAAAAACAAGAGGAGGTGCTTTCTTCGTATGGAATCACACGATAAACGAAAGAAGTTGGGAATTCATCGTTTTTTTGCTAGTTTTCGTTATTCCTTTGAAGGCCTTAAATATGCTTATTTAAACGAACAAAGTATGCTAATTCATTTTCTGGCGGTCATTGTTGTCATTGTTTTAGGTATTGTATTAAAAATCAGTGTCACGGAATGGCTCTTTTGCCTTTGCATGTTTGGTTTTGTGATGGGGGCAGAACTATTAAACACAGCCATTGAAGCCACGGTTGACTTGGTAACCGAAGAGAAAAAGCCCCTAGCAAAGATTGCCAAAGATACGGCTAGTGCAGGGGTACTCATTTTATCCTTAATGTCCGCTATTGTGGGACTTACGATTTTTATCCCCAAAGTAATTGCTTTATTTTAGGAGGAACTATGAAAGAAACATTACAAGAACTATTAAAGAAAAGTTATAGTCCATATTCTCATTTTGCTGTGGCAGCCATTCTTAAAACAAAAGATGGACAAGTATTCGAAGGCGTCAACATTGAAAATGCTTCTTATGGAGCTACTGTTTGCGCAGAACGTGTTGCTATTTTAGAAGCAGTGAAACGAGGATATCGTAAGGGGGACTTCGAAGAACTTTCGATTATGGTCGATAGCGATAAGATCTCTTCTTGTTGCTTTTTATGTCGCCAGGTGATGGTGGAATTTTTTGAGATGGACATGCCTGTTTTTCTCTACAATCGAAAAGGAGAAGTTCAAAAGGAGACAGTAGGAACACTTTGTCCAATGGCGTTTACAGGAGATGATCTCGTGTGAAAGTAGGATTCGTTAGTCTAGTTGGACGACCAAATGTGGGAAAAAGTACCTTATTGAATGCTCTTTTAAACGTCAAATTAGCGATTACTTCCGAAAAAGCAGGGACGACAAGGAACATCATTCAAGGTATCTATAATGACTCGGAATCTCAAATTATTTTTGTTGATACTCCGGGAATTAAAAAACCAATTCACAAATTAGAAACAGTATTAAATAGGAAGTCTTATCAATCATTTGAAGAAGTGGACATTGTTTTGTTTTTGGTAGATGCCTCGACAGGAATTGGAAGAGGGGACGAATTTATCTTAAAAAAATTAGAGCAAGGTCATTCAAAAGTTTATCTTTTATTAAATAAAATTGATAAACTTCCCAAAGAAAAGTTACTATCTATGATTGAGTCTAGTAAAGACCTTTATCCTTTTGAAGAAATTATTCCCATCTCTGCCCTGAAAAAGGATAATTTAAAGGATCTCTTAACCTGCCTAAAACGTGATTTGGAAGAAGGGGAACCTCTTTTTGGGGAGGAAGAGTTAACGAATGTTTCTTCTCGTTTTCTAGCAAGTGAAATGGTAAGAGAAAAAGTATTATTGTTGACGCATGACGAAGTTCCTCATTCGGTCACTTGTTATACGGAAGTGTTTGAAGAAGAAGGAGAAAGTCTTCATATTTCGGTCTTGATCGTTGTGGACCGTGAAAATTTGAAAAAGATTATCATTGGAAAACAAGGATCGATGTTAAAGGAAATTGGGACACGTGCCAGATACGATATGGAACGATTCTTTGGGAAAAAGGTATTTTTAGAGACCTATGTAAAAGTGATTGAATCGTGGCGTGATCAAGAAAAAATGTTATTGGAATTAGGACTTAAAAACGACGATATGGTATAAGAAAAGAAGAAATCTCCCACAATAAAAATGGTGAAGATAAGATGGATCAAATTTTATGGAATTTATTCAAAGAAACAGGAAATGTGCGATACTACTTATTGTGGAGAAAATTAAAAGAAACGAAGTGATGGTATGACAATCAAGACAGTCGAGGGCGTAGTCTTGCATGAGACAAATTACAGTGAGACAAGTAAAATATTGAATGTTCTCACGAAAGAATATGGCATCATAGGAGTTCTTTCGAAAGGCTGTCGATCGTTAAAAAGTAAACTTCGTAGTGTCAGTACCAAACTAACTTATGGCGTATTTCATATCTATTATAAAGAAAATGGTCTTTCTACGCTCATTGGAGTCGATATGAAAAATTCTTTTCGCACTTTAAAGATGGATTTGAAAAAAATCAGTTATGCGACGTTTCTTTTGGATTTGGTAAGCCAAGTCAGCAAGCAAACAGAAGAGAATTTGTACGATTCTTTAACAGGAACGTTGGAAAAAATCGAAGAAGGGTTCGATCCTCTCGTGTTGACGACGATTTTAGAACTCAAGTTACTGGATTCTCTTGGAGTCAAACCGATGGTCGATGGCTGTGCTTACTGTGGAAACGAAAAGAGAATTGTGACTTTTCATAGTGGAGCAGGTGGCTATGTTTGCGAAGATTGTTATCAAAATGAAAAAATCTATAGTGATAAAGCCATTAAACTGTTACGCCTATTTTATTATGTTGATATTAGTAAGATCAGTAAACTAGAGGTGAGTTCTCCTGTCATGGCTGAGATTGTTGAATTCGTCGATGATTATTACGATCGTTATACGGGATTATTCTTAAAGAGCAAAAAGTTTTTACAAGAATTAAATAAAGTTTGTTAGGAAGTGTTTTTTATGGAAGTTTATTATTATGTGATCATTCCTTTTGTAGCCATGATGCTGGCTCAATTCATCAAGTTTGTTATTGAATCGATACAAGAGAAAAGATTAAAATGGGCAAGGCTATTCAACGGCTGTGGAGGAATGCCTAGTACTCATACTTCCACGGTATTTGCTTTGATTACTTGCATGGGCTTGGGAGAAGGATTTGATTCGCCATTCTTTGCGATTGCTCTCTTCTTTGGAATGATTGTTGCTTATGATTCCATGGGAGTAAGAAGAGAAAGTGAAAAACAGGCCATCATGATCAATCGTCTTTTTGAAGATTTGGTAACGAAAGATGCTTCTAAAACCTACAAGAAGTTGAAAGAAGAACTAGGACATGATCCCATCGAAGTATT
>CARZYU010000033.1:0-227 GCA_949113215.1 uncultured Bacilli bacterium
CGGTATTCCTACGATTTATCGCCTTCAAACGTATGCAGAAGGGATTCCACGTCCACTCATTAATGTCATCGAACAAAAGACAGGAAGAAGAGTCATTGGAAATGTTTGTGGTGATGTCGATGAAATCATCCAAGAATATGGTGAGATGCAGATGAACTATGGATCTCTCATTGTCTTTAGTTCAGGAGATGCTACGTTAGAAATAGCAGCCCACGAAGATATCATTC
>CARZYU010000033.1:292-7557 GCA_949113215.1 uncultured Bacilli bacterium
GTAAAGATTATGCCATTAAGCCACCTAAAAAAAGTATCCTAGATCAATTAAAGGAAAACAACTATAGTGTTATTACAATTGGTAAAATAAACGATATTTTCGATAATCAGGGCATTACGAAAACAATTAAGGCAGGAACCAATAAAGAAGCACTCAATAAATTGAATGATATTATGGGCAAAAACTTTACAGGACTCTGTTTCTTGAATTTAGCCGAGTTCGATGCAAATTATGGTCATAAACGCGATATGAAGGGATATGCCAATGCGATCGAAGAGTTCGATGTCGAAATCCCGATGATCTTAAATAAACTTGAATTAACTGATTTATTAATCATTACCGCAGATCATGGGTGCGATCCTACGATGAATGGAACCGCGCACACGAGAGAAAATGTTCCGCTTCTGTTCTACAGCCGTAGTTTCATTGAACCGAAACGTTTAGAGATATCTGAGACTTTAGCAGACATTGGAGCAACCATTGCTGATAACTTCCAAGTACCATTACCTGATATGGGTAAGAGTCTTTTAGAAGAGCTGAAGTAGAGAAGGGGAGGAACCACAAAAAAAGACGCTATTGGGCGTCTTTTCTTTTTCAAGGATAGAGATTATTCCTCTTCTTTGCAACAAAAGCTACTACAAATGGTTTCTTTTTTTTCATTTGCTTCGTCTTTTGGACAATCACAACTAACTTCGATTTCATCTAAACTACAACAACCACATTCACAGTTATTATAGGCACAAGATTCTACCTCACATTTAATATGCTCATTCTTTTTCATTCTTTTCCTCCCTTATTATTTTGTCAAATACGCTTACTTTTTATACAAAAAGATTGCTTAAGTCCCCTATTTCTTTTTATACTAGAAGTAGGGTGAGTACAATGAAAAAAAGGATATTATTATGTGCTTTAGGTCTTCTATTATGGACTGGTTGTAGTAGTTTGGAAGCTCCAGTCGATACAAAGACAGTGTATAACGTAGGGGAATTAGCAACGATTGATTATTACCAAGTTAAGTTAAATGATCGTACGTATAACGAAAACAAAATAACTCTAGAATTCGTTATTACAAATCAGGATAAGGAAGCACATATCATCGATCAAGATAATTTTAGTTTAACGAGTGAAGATAATCGTTCCATCGTTCCTGATAATCAAGTATCGATGACTCTAAATCCAAATCAAACAAAAACAATCACGATAACCTATACTTTGGAAGATTCTATGAAAGAGGGAATAGGAATATTATTCTATTCTGGAGTAGTAACCAATAATATTAAATTCCAAATCAGTTGAATAAGAAGTTAACATAATATCAATTATAGGAAGTTCTATATAGGACTTCTTTTTTATTATAAAATAAGGCTTGACTATTCCCCTATGCCCTTTATAATAGACCTTAATTGAGGTGATTTTATGTTTAAAGACATTGTAAAAGAATACCAAAAAGGAATCTCAACAGAAAAGTTTTTTGACCTTTATTATTGGATTATTGCTATTATTATACTAATGATAGATGGAGTTTTATTTTTTAAAGTTCAACTATCTATTGGATTTTCATGGCTGGTTGTGATTATTTCATTTTTAGTTCTCTCATTAGCAGTTTTGTTTTATATGCTTTATCAATTTCTTCACTTAAAAGGAAAAAATAAAGACATAACTGAGTTTCATGGTTTTAAAACAGCATTGCAATCCAATATAAAAACTGACCGAATTCAAAACCTATTGTACGTTTTAAAAGATTATCATTTTAAAACAAAAGAGGATATCCAATATATGATTGATTATTTATATCATCAACTTCCTATCAAAGTGAAAGGAGGAAGTTTTGCAACATGGATATCTGCTTGGATTGCAATTGCTTCTTTATTATTAGCTGCATCTAATATAAATGAAACTAATTTTGAATTAGTAGTGATATGTTTTTCCTATTCCACCATTTTTCTAATTATTCCATATATAGCAATAGCCTTTTGCAAATTTCTTTTTAATCATTCCCCATTTTTTCATAATAAACAAAGGGATCTTCTTTTGGAAGATCTCATATATATTCAACTATACTACGACGATTATAAGCATATCCTCTTAGAGGAAGTCGACTCCCCTTCTCTATCTATCAAAGAAAAAGATACCAATTAGAGGTATCTTTTATACTTTTCTTGATTGAATTTCCGCAATTTTTTCTAAGACTTCTTTGGCATTATCTTCATTGATTTCCGTATAGCCAAGTTCCTTGAGGGCTTGTACTTTCGCTGTATTTAATTCTTGAGTACGGCTTAACTTCTCTTCGTTCTTGTGTTCAATGTCTTGAACGAAACGGCGATGGGTCTCTGAAATTTTTGCTCTCGATGCACCACCATTATTGTATAGAGTAAATGCCGAGAAGAAAATACTTTCGAAGATAAACTGCTGGTCCTGATTGAAAACAAATTCCATTGGGTCTGTAAATCCTAAAGACTTTGACATATAACCAAGGATATACTTTAATTCCTGATTGCTTTCCATTGATTGTAAGAAATGATACAAATAACGATAAGCATGGTACGTATCCTTCGTTTTATCTTCTTGAAGTCTCTCTTTCAATAGATTGATGATGTCTGATAGAAGTTCTTGTTCTTTTTTATTGAATCCTTTTAAATCTGCCAATACTTCACGATTGGAAGAATCTTTTACTCCTTCGTTCAAACGTCCTTCTACTGCAATAATATATTCTCCATCGATTTGGATGGAATCAAGATCCTCTTCCCCTTTGATATCAAGGAGACTCAGCAATTTAACGGTTTTTTCTTTTGGCCAATCTTTTAAAGAAGGTGTTGCTAAATAGTTGTATAACATCTGTCTTGAGACGCCTAAATATTTTGCTAATCTTACTTTTGAAATCCCCAATTCATTTAGTATATCTTTCAACTTGTACATTCTTTTACCCTCCTAAGATAATTTTAGTAAACTTGACGTAAATAGTCAAGAAATTTTGGGCAAAGGATTACGGTAATAAATACCAGAGCTTTTCTCCATCCTTGTAAACCTCTTCGATGGTACCTCCACCAATGCAGAATTCTCCATCGTATAGAACACAAGCTTGGCCTGGAGTAACAGCTTTTCCATGTTGATACGAAACAAGAAGATTTCCGTTTTCTAAATAAGTAATGGTAACGGGTTGATCCTCCTGCCGATAGCGAAATTTCGCCATACAAGAGGTAGGACGCTTCTCACAATTAAAATTCACTTGACTGACGAGGCAGCTATCGGAATAAAGATAGGGATTATCCTCCCCCTCTGCAACGTATAAGATGTTATTTTTTAAATCTTTTCCAACGGCAAAGAGACGTTCTTTGGTTCCTCCAATATCGAGGCCTTTTCTCTGGCCGATCGTGTAGTACATAAGGCCTATATGTCTTCCGATCTTTTCTTTGGTAACGATATTGATCATATCTCCTTCTTGGCAAGGAAGGTAGTTCTTTAAAAACTCTCGGAAGTTTCTTTCACCAATGAAACAAATTCCTGTTGAATCCTTTTTCTTCGCTGTTACGAGATCATATGCTTCAGCAATCTTTCTCACTTCACTCTTTTCTAGTTCTCCAATAGGAAATAGGACGTTTTTAAGCTGATTTGCACTCAATTGGGAAAGAAAGTACGTTTGATCTTTATTCGAGTCTACAGCTCGTAATAAGAGCCCATCTTGGCATCTAGCATAATGCCCCGTTGCAATATAATCTGCTCCCAACTTTTTGGCTTCTTCGACAAAGGCAGCAAATTTGATATATTTGTTACATAGAATATCAGGATTCGGTGTTCTTCCTTTTTTTAATTCATCTAAAAAATAAAGGAAAACATGATCCCAATACTCTTTCACAAAGTCAATACGATGAAGCGGGATTCCAATTTTTTCGCATACCTTCAAAGCGTCATTGTAATCTTCTTCTTGCGGGCATATATTGTTTTCTAAGTTGGGATTTCCTAAAAAGTCATTGTTGATCGTACTATCCCAATTGCGCATAAATAGACCAATGACGTCATACCCTTGCTGCTTCAAAAGAATGGCTGCTACGGAAGAATCCACTCCCCCGCTCATACCAATGACTACTTTTTTCATCGTTTCTCACCTAGAGATCATTGTACTATAAATGTCTTATTTTGTAAATTTAGAGAAACAAATTGAGTAAATATGGTGCAAGGTATACTTCGAATAACGAAGCGAAAAGAAAAATACAGCTTGTTACAAATAATACTTTGCTATAGCGTTTCAAACTTCTTTTGAAGTTAATTTCTCGTTTTAAAAATAAGTATTGAAATAGTTTCCATGAAAAACTAACAGAGTAGAACGTAAGAACAATGGCTAAAATCAAAATAATGAATTGATGAGGAAAGGTATAAGCAAAAGCAATGGGAATCCCTTTCCAATGATACATCGAAATGATCGAAGCGATCGAAAATCCTAACGTTAGACTTTTCAAGAAGAGTGCTCCTAATACGAAAGGTATCCCAATAATTGAAATCCCTAAAAGCCATACGATAATTGCATACAGCAAATTGCTACCAATGCTATTCCAAAGCCCAGCTTGATAGTCAATTTTTTGATTCTTAATCGAAGTGAAAAAGGAAGTAAGTTCCTGATGAACGATCCCCTTCTCTTCGCTTTTTAAAAATTCCTAAAACAAATGCAATGAATGTTATAACGAGTAGTGCTACATAAACTTTCTTTTGACGCTTGTACAATGTCTTGTCCAACTTTTTCTTCATTCTTTCACCTCAATCTAACATACGAACAACTAAGAAAAAAGATGTGAAAAAACATTTTACTTTTTTCGCGCTTTATTTTATAATCGTTAAACGAGGTGAACCTGAACTTGAGCAAAAAAGCAACGCGAATCATTACTATTTTACTTCTTTTCATTATGATTCTGAGTTTTGTAGGTATGATCGTATTTCAATAAAAAAGAAATGCCAATTGACATTTCTTTTTACTTTGTCTTTTGATCTCCGTTATCAAAGAACCAAGGACGAAGAGATAACTTCATTTCACTTTCATCCGATCGTGTTACGATTTTATAAACTCCAAAATGATAGACTTTCACTTTGACCTTACCATCTTGGTATGTTTCTTCCCGCAGAAGAAATTGTGGCTCTCTGCCATCGTAAATAAGCTTTAAATTGGCACTGCCTAAAAAGGCATTGATTCCAACAAAGATCGCAAATAAAATTAATAGTACACTAACGATAACCTTGAAAGCGGAACGTTTCTTTGGTTTGACATCTTCCCACTGTTCCTGATTTTCGTCTTTCTTAGTTGCCAATTCGTTGCTTTTTGCAATATCACTCCAAATTTCTTGCGTTTCTTCGATATTCTTTTTTTCCATACTTCTCACCCTATTGTTAGTATAGCATGAAATTTTGAATTTAACAGGTTTCTTTCATTAAAACTAACTCCTGTAATATCAAAAAATGTACAATGAATCAATTTCATAAAACAAAAGAGACATAACGTCTCTTAATTTTCTCCTTCTTCTAACATGTTCGTGATAAAGATTCCATAACCCTTTGTACTATCGTTTACAATAACGTGCGTAACTGCTCCAATTAGCTTGTTATCTTGTAGTATTGGGCTCCCGCTCATTCCCTGAATAACTCCACCTGTTTTTTCTAGTAAAGTGGAATCGGTAATTTCATTGTTGGCATCGAGTTTTAAAATATTGATGTCATATTCTTGGACTTCATTTCCTTGAACGACAGTTCTCACTTTAGCAGGTCCTGTTTTCACCTGCTCTTTTGGTAAAATATCAACTCGATTGGTACTAGGTAAAGTTGCTTCATAGATTCCAAAGATTCCTGCTTTGGTGTTTTCTTTTACGGTTCCAAAAGATACTTCTGGATAAAATTTTGCTGTCTTTTCTCCTGGATTCCCATTGGAACTCTTTTCGATATTGACAACATCCGATCGGAAGATTTTACCGTCTTTTACTTCTAACTTTTCCATCGTTGACTTTTCTATAATTTCGTGACCTAAAGCACCGTAAATCCTCGTTTCTGGATCGATGTAAGTTAAAGTTCCAACACCATTGATTTGATCTTTGACATAAAGACCAGTCTTATAAATATTTTCTTTGTCTTTCACTAATTGTAGTTTTAATTCTTTTTCTGTCTTTCCTCTTAGAATCTTAAAAATGAGTTCTTCTTTTTCTCGTTGGAAACGATCGACCATCTCTTCGATGTTTTCTACTGTTTTGTCATTGATGGCCATAATCTTATCTCCTACCTCAAATCCAGCATCCTTTCCGATATACTGATTATTTACTTGGTAGAATCCTACTACGATGATTCCTTTGGAATTGACTTGTATCCCGATATTCTGTCCTCCAGGAATTAAGGAAGTTGAATAAGCGAGTACATTTGCGGGAAAAATAGTAAGAAGAAGCGAGAACAAAGATATGAGTAGTTTGTTTTTAAAATTCATAATACATCTCCTTTTAAATCCAGACTACATTATTAATATGTTCAAAAATAGGATCTTTATATTGGCAATTCCTTACAATTTAAAAAAAATAATGCTTTAAGCATTATTTGTGTCGTCTTTTAGTTCTGTAATGGTTCCATCTTCTTGCAACACTTGGTGAATCGCTTTTTCGGCTTCTACCAATTTATCGTTACAAGCTTTGGCTAACTTCATTGCTTCATTGTATTTGCTAATTTCTTTCTCCATTATTGTTTGACTCCTTTCACAATGGCATCGACCATTCCATCTCGAAATGTAATGGAGATAGTATCCTCTTTTCTTAATTTTTGAATACTATCGATGGCTTTCTCTTCTTTTTTTACGATGGTATAACCTCGCTTTAACGTTAAAAGGGGATTTAATAGTTCCAGTTTCGAAACAAGTTTCTGATAACGATATTGAACTCGCTCTAACAAAGTTTGCATTCGAAGAGGAAGAAGTTCAGAGTAACGATTCATTCTTTCTTGCTTTCGAAGGATTAAGGCTTGCATACTATGGCGAAGCAGTTCGATTGCCTGATCGAGTTGTTGTTCCTTCGCTTGATACATCGAAATAGGATTTTGAAAAATATAACGACTGGTGAGATTTTTTAAACTTTCTTTTTTTGTTTTTAACATTGCCATATGAGCTTTCTGGGCTCTTATTTTTAATTGCATAATGTAGTTTAAAACATCAGTTTTATTCGGCACAGCCATCTCTGCTGCTCCAGTTGGTGTCGGCGCTCTAAGATCCGCTACAAAATCAGCAATGGTAAAATCAACTTCATGCCCTACCG
>CARZYU010000033.1:7567-8265 GCA_949113215.1 uncultured Bacilli bacterium
TTTCACTAGCAAAGATGGCTCTTGCGACTATCTCTTCGTTAAAGGGCCATAAATCTTCAATGCTCCCTCCCCCACGTCCAACAATCAAAACATCCAAATCGTACTGGTTGGCTCTTTCAATCTGCTTGACGATCGAATCTTTCGCTTCTACTCCTTGAACGAGGCAAGGAAAGAGAAGTGTCTCAGCAAGAGGCCAACGTCTTGAGATCGTTGATACAATATCCCGAATTGCAGCTCCAGTCGAAGCGGTTACAATACCAATACGCTTAGGAATTTTAGGAATCGGTTTTTTAAATGTCGGCTGGAATAGTCCTTCTGCTTCTAATTTCTTTTTTAATTGTTCAAATGCAATATATAAATTTCCAACCCCATCTTCGATCATTTCCTCGACATAAATTTGATAATTACCCGTTGCTTCGTAAACACTAACTCTTCCAGTTACCAGTACTTTCATACCATCAACTGGTCGAAACTTCATCTTAGAAGCACTAGAAGAAAACATAATCGCCGCAATTCGTGCATTCTCGTCTTTCAACGTAAAATAGAAATGACCTCTCGTATGCGCTTTAAAATTAGAAATTTCCCCTTTTAAGAATACCGTATTTAAATGCTCATCCTGATCGATTTTATATTTGATATAACGAGTTAACTGTGTGACACTGATGTATTTCTCATTCATGGAAATCCTCACTATGATA
>CARZYU010000033.1:8275-11814 GCA_949113215.1 uncultured Bacilli bacterium
CAGCATTGATCATCTTCGTCACTTGTTCATCGCTGTATTTTTTCGACAATTCAATCGCTTCGTTGATGGCAACGATACTTGGAGTTTTAGTATAGACCAACTCGTAAATTCCCATACTTAAAATAGCCTTATCCACTTTATTTAAGCGTTCAATTTGCCAGTCGACCAAATACGTATCTGCAAGACGGCTAATTTCTTCTTGATGAAGGATCACTCCATGGACAATGTCTTCAACAAAATCGTTTTGGACTTCCAATTGTTCCTTAATGAGAGATTCCATTTCATAATCCATTTTTGTATTTTGCATAATGTAATGTTGATATAGTACTTTCATGATGATTTCTCGTAGTTCACTGCGATTTTTCATGTTCCTCACCTAGACTCATTTTAGCATAAAAAAAAAGAAAAGTCAGGTACTTTTCCAAAGTTATGAGACAAAATGTCCATATCGTGCTCGTTCTTCGTAACAGCAATTTAAAAGGTCTAAAGAGTCAATGATGTTTTTAGGAGTTGCTGATTGATAAAGCTCTCTTGGAGGTTCAAACATCCCTTGATCAGAATTGATGTAAATGGCAAGGGGTTCGTCTAAGCCAATGGCATAGGAAAGTTGTACTTCACAAGTGTGTAGATGATATTTTTTTAAATAGTATTTGGCAATTTCTCTTGCAAAATAAGCTCCACTGCGGTCCACTTTCGTTGGATCCTTACCACTGAAAGCTCCACCACCCACATTGGCAAACGATTGGTAATTATCAACAACAATCTTACGACCCGTTAAGCCAGCATCTCCATCGAAGCCTCCAATTTCAAATCTTCCCGTAGGATTGATTAGAAAACGCTCAATCGTAAGTTCATATTCCTTACAAAGATTCGTGCAGAAATCTTTTAAAATAGCATCGGTACGTTCCCTATCTTTTTCATCGTTTTGATAAGATATCGTGAAATCTTTAATCTTTACAATCTTCTTATTGTCATCGTAATATCCGGTAATTTGGGCTTTTCCATCCGGCAAGAAGTGAGAGTCGCGTTTTCTTAATTCATCGTAAAAACGACTCAATTTTTGTAAAATTACCATAGCAGTTGGTAAAAATTCCAAAGTATCGTCACTTGCATAGCCAAACATCATTCCCTGATCTCCTGCTCCTCCTACTTGATCGTTCGTACCAAGGGCAATGTCTTCACTCTGAACTCCTAAGTTATTGATGATTTCATAATCAGTCGGATAACCGACGTCTTTCAAAACTCGTTTGACAATTTCTTCTACCGGTATCCTTGCTGTTGAACTAACCTCTCCCGTCAAGAAAATTTTCCCTTTACCTCCCATGGTTTCAATACCACAACGCGCATGGGGGTCTTCTTTCAAATAAGCATCTAACAAAGCATCACTGATTTGATCACAAACCTTATCTGGATGTCCTCGAAAGACAATTTCATTACTATATAACTTCATTTTATTTCCTTCTTTCTTGTCAAAAAAAGCCCAAGATAACTTGAGCTTTTGTCATCTTATCGTATCTAGCATTACCACCTAATCAAATAGGTTGGTGTGATTTCCTAGGGCTAGTCCCTCCATCACTCTTCATAAGGTTTTCCATTTATTCAATTCCTAATTGGGTATCTACAATGCGAAGTTTTGCGCGGAATACTTTCCCCATTACTTCATTTCCAAATTCGTCTCCGATCCATACATGAAATTCATAGGATTTCGTTTCGTTTGGTGCAAGGGTTCCAGAATCCAAAACACGAACAGGTCCTGTATGACCGCTTGGAAGATCGTATCCCACTTTGTGTAAAGTTGGAAGTGCTTCAATATCATTGGCTACTTGATCGATGGAAAGCTGATAACGAAGAACTTCATCCGGCAAACGGACTTCCGCACTTTGAAGAGGAAGATCATCTAAGAAGATCGTATATTCGGAAGAGATAGAACCATTGTTGGTTAACGTGAAGGTATAAGCATCATGATCGATTCCATCCGTATCGTATTCTGGCACGGCATTTTCTAGATTAATTCCTTCCACACTGGTTTCATCGAGTAATAAAGAAAGTTCTCCTGCCACGATTTTATGACTCTTTTCTCCTTCGAGAGAAAGATGCAACCAAGCGTATGACCCTGAAATCGATAATACAACGAAAGCAAAGATCCCTAGTGCAAGAAAAAGTGTTCTCTTTTGTTCTTTTTTTCGTTTCATTTTATCACATCCAATACATCTTTATTGTATCATAAACTTTTCCTTCTACAATACTCTTTTCTTCATTCGCTCTTTTAGTTGACGTTTTTCGAATTCTTTTGTAAC
This sequence comes from uncultured Bacilli bacterium, assembly GCA_949113215.1. Taxonomy (GTDB): domain Bacteria; phylum Bacillota_I; class Bacilli_A; order RF39; family UBA660; genus CARZYU01. The sequence continues at coordinate 10,573 of CARZYU010000033.1, forward strand.
TTTACGAGACGATCCAATGTATTGAGGGCTTCAATTGGTGTCATTTCAAGAGGATTGATCTTTTGAAGTTCTTCTTCCAACCTACTCTTCTCTTCTTTTTCTTCTTCCTCTTGAAACAAGGATGTTTGTAAAAAAGGTTGTTTTTTCTGTTCTTTTTGTTCATAGACATTTAAAATTTCTTTTGCCCGTTTGATGAGAGAGTCTGGTAGCTTTGCAAGAGAAGCAACATGAATTCCATAGCTCTTATCGACAGCACCATTTTTCACTTTATGGAGGAAAGTGATGTTCCCATCTTCTTCAATCGCGGAAACGTGAACATTTTTCAAACGCTTCAATTCTCCTACCAAAGAAGTTAATTCGTGATAGTGAGTAGAAAACAACGTTTTTGCTTTGATACTATCGTGAATGTACTCTAAAATTGCTTGCGCCAAACTCATCCCGTCATAAGTAGCCGTTCCTCTTCCTAGTTCATCAAACAAAATCAAACTTCTTTCGGTTGCCTCTTTGATGGCATTACCTGCTTCTTTCATTTCGACCATGAAGGTACTTTCTCCACTTACCAAGTCATCGCTCGCCCCAATTCTGGTAAAGATCTTATCAAAAATAGGAAGATGGGCGCTCTTGCAAGGAACAAAAGATCCCATTTGAGCCATGATGACAATGATAGCCAATTGGCGCATGAAGGTACTTTTTCCTGCCATATTGGGTCCAGTGATCAATAAGATATCCGTATCTTCTCCCAAAATGATGTCATTGGGAATATAGTCTTCCTTCAATACCTTTTCCACTACAGGATGTCTTGATTCGATCAACTTGATGACTCGATCTTCTCCTAGGACTGGTCTTACATAGTTATTCTCTTCCGCCACGGTTGCTAAAGACTGTAAAAAGTCGATTTCACTGATGACTTTTGCGGTCTTTTGAATACGATCAATGTAAGATTTTACCGTTTCTCGTATTTCTTGAAACAATTGATATTCCAAATGGATGATTCTCTCTTCAGCACCTAAAATGATGTCTTCTTTTTCCTTTAGTAGTGGTGTAATAAACCGTTCACAATTTGCTAAAGTTTGTTTCCGTTCGTAGCCAAATTCTTCCTTAATCAACGGAATGCTACCTTTGCTGACTTCGATGTAATAACCAAAAACTTTATTGTAACCCACTTTTAAGTTCTTAATTCCCGTTCGCTCTTTTTCTTCCGATTCTAGTTGTAAAATAAAATCCTTGGAACCGCTTCGCACC
>CARZYU010000034.1:0-7496 GCA_949113215.1 uncultured Bacilli bacterium
ATTCCTTCCACGTAATGTAGGTCATAACATCGACAGGATTGGTGGCAATGAGATAGATTCCCTCAAATCCCGATTGTTTGATTTCCTTTATGATATCACGGAAAATTTCACTGTTTTTATAGATGAGATCCATTCTGGTTTCTCCAGGTTTTTGATTGGCTCCTGCCGTAATACAGACGATGTCTGCATCTTTACAATCTTCATAATTTCCAGCTTTGATTTTTATTTTAGATGGTCCAAAAGGAAGTCCATGACTTAAGTCCATAGCTTCTCCCATTGCTTTCTCTTTTTGAATATCGATTAATACTAATTCTTTGGTTGCTGTTTTTTGATTGAGTAGAGCATAAGCATAACTCATTCCAACATTTCCACAACCAACGATGACAACTTTTTGTTTCATATGATTCCTCCTATTTTTATTATACCAGATTTTTTCTTTGCAAACAGGTATCTTCTTGACTTTCTAAACTCAAGTGGGGTATTCTTAAATCATAAGAGGTGAGGGAAATGCATTATGCGAAATACCAGCGACGTCATTTGATTAAAACGGGAATTCTTTGTGCTTTTATCTTGGGATTTGCACTGGTATCTACTTATTTTATTTATCATAAATTTTACGGAAAGAACGACCAAGTCTATCAAGAAGAAAATTTACGGATTACATTTCATGAAAAAGAGGGAAACAAAGTGACAATTCAAAAGATCACTCCAGTTACCGATTCGGTCGGCCTTTCTACTTCTCCTTATTCTCTGACGTTAGAAAATCATACTGATCATTCGGTTCGTTATATCATTTCTTTGGAAAATGATGAAAAGACGATTTCCGATTGTGGCTGTATTGATAATGGGATTCCTTATTCGATTATTAAGTTAGGAGTTCATTCGAGTAAGAAGACCCTAGAACCAAAATTGTTAAGTGATATTCCCAATTTAGCAGTTTATCAATCCACCCTAAAAAAGGGAGAAAAAGAAGATGTAGAACTTCGACTTTGGATTGATCGAACGAGTACGGATATCAACCGCGATGGACACTATCACGCCCAAATGATTGTGAAAGAACAAATTGTCAATTCGTAAGTAAACAGAAAACTTCGTCTGTTTACTTTTTTTGAAAGGCAAGGTATAATCAAATTAGAAAATAGGTGAGAACATGAAAAAGAAACAAGATGCGAATAAAAAGGGAATCATTTTGACGATTGTCATAGCGTTGATTGTTGTCATTGGAGTGACTTATGCATTATTTCAATATCAAAAGTTAGGTACTAAAAAAAATACGATTACGACTGGAACCCTGGTTTTAACCTTGGATGAATCCAAAGGAAACGCCATTACCATTTCCAATGCAGTTCCAATGAGTGATCGTCAAGGAGAAGAGTTGGATTCTTATCATTTCATTTTGGAAAACACAGGAACACTACCAGCAAAGTATCGCATCCGCTTGGAAGAAGACCAAGAAGCTATTACCGAAGATGGCTGTGGAGCAAAAAAAATGACCGATACCCAATTGAAGTATTCTCTTATGAAAAACGAAGGGAAGAGTACCCCTCTATTACTTAGCACAAGTGCACAACATATTATTGATACGGGAACTCTGGCTCCAGGAGCAAAGAATACTTATGATTTGCGGATTTGGATCGATTCTACGGTGGGAATTGAAGTGAATGGAAAGCACTTCCATGGTAAAATCTATATCGACGGTATTGTCGATGGACATACTGATTGGACAACGGGAAAATAAAAGGAGACATTTAGTCTCCTTTTTTGTGATTGATTCCAATCATACTACCCAACATGGAAGTTGTAATTAAAATAATATAATAGAGTAACATTCGGAGTTTCAATCCCTCTCTCAAGGCAAGATAACTAAAAAGAAATAGGAAAAACACCCAGATGGTCCCACCAATAATTCCTTCCAAGTATCCCTTTTGTTTGGCCTTTTTTCCTAAATAAATTCCACCTATGAACGTTGCAATTAGGACAATAAAAATTTTAAGATAATTGACGACATTGGTACTGAGTAGATTAAAATAATAAAGAATACTCATCAGAAGGCAAAGTCCAAGTAAGAAACCTATTTCTAAAAGAAGCGAAAAACCATAATTTTTTAATCTTTCCACTGTATCACATCCTAATCTTTTATATGAGAAAGTATAAAAAAATAGACCAGACAACATAATAAAATAGGGTGATATCATGGATTATGTGATTGTCTTAGCGAAAACATTATTTTTCTACATTGTCATCACGATTCTTTACCGTTTTATGGGAAAACGAGAAGTAGGGGAACTAGGCATTGTCGATTTGATCGTCTCTATTTTAATTGCCGAATTGGCCGCTATTTCGATCGATAATTATAAAAGTAGTATCTTTCTATCCCTCATTCCGATCGTCGTATTGGTGGGAATTCAAATTGGTCTTGCCCATCTTTCTTTGAAAAGCGGAAAGATTCGCAATGTCTTTGATGGAGAGCCATCGGTCATGATAGACAGGGGAGTTGTCAATTTCAAAGAGATGTTGAGACAACGTTATAACTTAGATGACTTATTGACTCAACTCCGGGAAAAAGGAGTCAAGAGCTTAGAGGAAGTCGATTATGCTATTTTAGAAACGAGCGGGAAGTTGTCGGTTTTTAAAAAAGAAAAAGGTAGGACAGGTGATTATCCTTTGGCTTTGATTCTAGATGGTAAAATTCAAGAAGATACCTTAAGGCAGATGCAAAAAAGTGAAAGTTGGTTGGAAGAGTTGTTGTTAGAAGAAAAAGTATCTCTTGACGAAATATTTTATGGATTTTATCGAAACAAACATCTCTTTGTCATTAAGAACAGTGACTTAAAGAAATAATTCGACAGAACTCGAATTATTTTTTTGCTATATTCCATCATAGAATGAAGTGGTGAATTTATGAAAAAATGTTTCGTACTATTTGTTGTTTTTGTAGTAGCGACGCTTCTCATCCTTAGTCCAGGAAAAAAGGAAGAAAAAAAGAAAGAACCATCACAAGTAAAAGAAAAAGAAATGAGAGCAATTTATTTTTCGTACATTGAATTTGATGATTATTTACAAGGAGAAGATGAGAAAGATCAAAAGGTGAAAATCAATCAGATTCTCGAGACGATAAAGGAGAATCATTTCAATACGGTGATTCTTCACGTTCGTCCCTTTTCGGATGCCATTTATGCTTCCACACTTTTTCCCTATAGTCACATTTTAACAGGGGAGGAAGGAAGTGATCCTGGTTATGATGTTTTAGCCTATCTTTTAGAACAAGCCCATGCAAAAGACTTGAAGGTACATGCTTGGATCAATCCTTATCGGGTACGTAATACGACGGATTCCAGTGTCTTATCAGAGAATAATCCTGCGGTAAAATGGTTAGGAACCAACAAAGTAAAAATCATTGATGGAAAAGGAATCTTTTATAATCCTGCTGACTCTGACGTTCAAAATTTGATTGTAAAAGGAGTCGAAGAACTCGTTCAAAATTACGATGTAGATGGAGTACAGTTCGATGACTATTTTTATCCTTCGAAAGATATCGATTTGGAACAGTTTGAAGAATACAAAGAAAATGGTGGATTACTTGATATCGACCATTATCGGCTTGAACAAGTGAGTCAAATGGTAAAACGAGTATACGATGTCATCAAAAAACGAGATAAAACCATTGAATTTGGAATTGCTCCTGAAGGAAATATGTCCAACAACTATACATCCAACTATGCAGATACTCTCACTTGGATGCATACTTGTGGATACTTGGATTACATCATGCCCCAAATTTATTTTGGGTTTGAAAATGAAATTCGTCCCTATATTGAAACCATTGAATCTTGGAACAAAGAGATTCAGTGTAAAGAGGTTTCGTTGATTCCAGCTCTGGCTTTTTACAAGGCTGGAAAATTAGATGAATATGCCATGAGTGGGAAGGAAGAGTGGACAAAACACCAAGATATGATCATGAGACAGGTTTTGATTGCCAATTCTATGTCGCACTATGGAGGATTTTCTTTGTTTCGTTATGACAATGTCTTTTCCAGCGAACCAGTATTTGCAGAAGAGAGAAAGAATTTACAATCTCTATTAGATAAATAGAATAAAACTTTACTTTTTCTTTGAAATGTGATAAAATATAGCGCAAAGAAAAAGGAGTTGAATAGTATGAGTGAAGTTGATGTTTTGTGCAGGACTTTTTTTCGAGTTTTGTCAGAAATTACTGGTAAAAAAGGAAATATGGAATTAAAGGGAAGCTTTAAATTAGAAAATGCATTATATAACTATTTAATTAAAACGATTGGATTTAAAAATAGTTATTTGGAACAAATGAAAGAGGTAGAAATTGCTTTTGAAAATATTATAATCAACAGCAAGAAAGAGCCTAGCAACTTGATCTCCAATATTGAACAGTATGGAGATGAATATGTTGCTTTATTAGATAGCCATCCTTTAACAAAATTGTTTATTGAATCAGTTAACGAAATTTCATCTCCTAAATTTGATATCAAACATGTAGGAGAGAATGATTCTTCTGTAGAATATTGGAACATTGCAATAAGACATATTGGGAATCGACTCGATTTATTTCATATTCCGAGAAGAGGAGAAGAAACACTTCCTACAATTGTTATCAATCATATTGATGAATTTGAAAGAGTATTAGAAAATTATATATTCTCAATTCAAGAAAGCAATACATTTTATAATATCTTTAATAGGGAAGCTTTTTCTTATCAAAGTAAGGATGAAAAAATAAAAATGATTTTTGAGGGAGCCCTATTAAATGTCTCAAATACAGATGCTGAGGATGTTACTAAATTTTTTCAGCATTATACGGATTATATTAATGATGATACTTTTCTTGAACTTCATAGGCCAAGTTACGTTGGAGCGTTTGAAGAAGATGAACTTTATGTTATGGCAAAAAGATCTGAATTATGGTATGAAACTCCTTATTATCTTTCGTTTATGTTAAAGGACAGAAGATTAGAACTTCCAAACGTTCGTCTTGGAATTAGTTTCACTAATTCTCCTAAAGTTGCTAATATTGTGGCCACACAGACTGCTCAACAAATGAAGGATAATATTGATTATACTATTTTTAGTGAAAAGATAAAATCCTCTATTCCTAAAGATAGTACGTTTCGTTTCATTAACCCTGCTCATATTCCCTCATTGATTTTAACCTTTGGATTACTAAAAGGGTGTGGAATTAATGAAGTGATTGTTAAAGATTATCTTCCATTTCGTTATAAGAAGGTAATGCAAGATAGACAGTTTAGTGATGAAGAGGGAGAAAATTATCAGAGAAGATTGACTGATAAAACACTCTCCACGATGTTTCGATCGATATCAATGATGGAGGGAATTGAAATTCTTAGTTATCCTGAGTCAATTTATGAGCTTCACTTTTTTATTGAAGACGGTGTAACTGGAAAAAATGAATTTTTAACTAATTTGTACAACTTAGGACTTCAAAAGGGAAAAGAATTAACAAAACAAAAATCGTTTTGTCGTTAAAAGAGAAAAGAAATTTTCTCTTTTCTTTTTCAAAAGCTCCTTGTAAAAAAAAGACTCCTTTACTATAATAAAAAAGAAGATGAAAAATCGGATGGGAGATAGAATGAAAAATAAAGGATTTACATTAATTGAATTATTGGCAGTTCTGGCTATTTTAGGAGTCATTATGTTAATTGCAGTTCCGAGTATTCAAAGTATTATTTTAAAGAATAAACAGAATAGTTATGCAGAGGATGCCAAACAGTTAATTGCGGAGGCAGAATATAAATTGCGAGTCGATACTAGTATGAATAAACCGACTTCTGGGTCTAAGATCGTCATTCCTTTATCTTGTGTAAATGGTTCGGAATTATCGAAAGGACCAGAGGGGTATGCTTATGATCCTGATTATACTTATGTCGTAGTAGATAATATCGGTGGGACTTTAAAATATTCGGCTCAAATTGCAGAACGGAAAACGAAAGGAGAAGGGTCAGACCAAAGATTAATGGGATTATCTTTGATTAGTAAGGAAAATTTGAACAAAGGAGAAGGGCCCAACTTTTATACAAATGATGGAGCCGCTTCAAAAGAACATCCAATGAAATCTAAGGGTGCTTATCTTTTGGCTTCTTCTTGTTTTAATTAAAAATTTCAAAATGAATTTATTGACCAGTTGCAAAATTTGTGGTACGATTACCGTATAAGGTAGAGGAGGAAGTTAGGAACGTATGAAGAGATTAAATAAAAAGGGATTTACCTTAATTGAATTGTTGGCGGTTATTATTATTTTGGGAGTTTTGTTATTGATTGCCGTTCCTGCCATGAATGGAGTAATTGAGAAGAGTAAGAAAGATGCTTTCGTTTCCAATGGAAAATCTTACATTGGAGCTGTTCGTTATTCTTTCATTCAGGGAGAGTATGCTTATCCTCCTGTAGGGTCAGCTACTGTTGTCTTTGTCAAAGAACTTCCGCTTGATCAAGGTGCAAAGGGAAAAAGCCCATACGATAGTGTGATGCGTCCAGGACAGACTTACGTTGTTGTATATAATGATGGAACCGATGCAAAAGACAATTTCCGGTATTTCTTTGGTGGCTCGGATGAAGGAAACAATTGTATTCCTTTAACCGAAGAAAATAGTATCAAAGCTGAAACGGTCAAGGCACGTAATACAAGTTGTGCTGCACAACCTGTATCATTAACTTCTTCTAGTACGGAAATCTCTATTGATGGAACGAATGTTTCTATTTCAAAAATTTATGCAGACTATATGGGATAGTATTTTCTCAAGGTGAATCGTTTACCTTGAGTTTTTTTATGCCCTTTGCTACAATGACAGAAGAAGGTGAAGTTTATGTATCTTGGATCACATGTGTCCTTTAATAAAAAAGATCAGTTATTAGGAAGTTTAGAAGAAGCACTTTCGTATGGAGCAACGACTTTTATGTTTTATACAGGTGCCCCACAAAATACGATGCGCTATCCGATTGATGACACGATTACTTTAAAAGCGTTAGAAAAGATGAAGGAAGTAGGAATGGATTATAGTAAAGTGATTGTTCATGCTCCCTATATTGTTAATTTAGCAAACAATGGAGATCCTTCCAAATACGATTTTTCGATTCGTTTTCTACAAGAAGAAGTAAAACGTTGTGAAGTGTTAGGAATTCGTTATATGGTACTTCATCCTGGAAGCCATGTGGGATTAGGAGTGGATGCAGGTATTAAGAATATTGTGTTTGCGTTGAATCAAATTTTAGGTGCTACTTCCGTTACCATTCTTCTAGAAACAATGGCTGGAAAAGGAAGTGAAGTGGGAAGTCGTTTTGAAGAGATCAAAGAAATCATCGATGGAGTAGAAGACAAAGAACATATTGGAGTTTGTATGGATACTTGCCATATGAACGATGCAGGATACGATGTGCATCATTTTGAAGAGCTACTTGATGAATTTGATCAAATCGTGGGATTACCCTATGTTCATTGCATTCATATCAATGAT
>CARZYU010000034.1:7506-7885 GCA_949113215.1 uncultured Bacilli bacterium
AGAATCCAGTGGCTTCTCATAAGGATCGTCATGAGAACATTGGCTTTGGTACATTAGGATTTGATACGCTCATTTCCATTATTTATAACAAACGGCTAGAAGATATTCCTAAGATTTTAGAAACCCCTTATATTGATCATGAGTTTCCTCCTTATAAAGAAGAAATCGCCATGATCAGGGAAAAGAAATTTCATAAGGACTTATTAGAAGAAATCAAAAAGAATGCCAAATAAAAAGGAGAGCTTTCTCCTTTTAAAAATGGTATTTTTTTTGTGCTTCAAAGTACCATTTTGTTATAAAATCATAAGTTTCCTTAGAGACCTGTTTTTTTAATGTTTCGAACGTTTCTTGGTATTCTCCCTTTAATAATTTTTTATAA
>CARZYU010000034.1:8002-8269 GCA_949113215.1 uncultured Bacilli bacterium
CTTATTTATGTACACACTAAAAGTGGTGAAGACAATGAAAGAATGGAACAAAAGAAGTCGCATCTTTTTGGTGATGATTTGCTTGGTATTTTTTGTATTGATCCTTCGTTTGGTTGACGTGATGTTATTAGAAAAAACGAAGTATCAAGAGAAGTTAGAGGAGCTTGCGAATGTGATCGTGGAAGGCGACAGTGCGCCAAGAGGAAGGATTTATGATCGCAATCACGTCTTGTTGGTGGACAATCAGGCGGTTAAAACGATCGTTTA
>CARZYU010000034.1:8279-11700 GCA_949113215.1 uncultured Bacilli bacterium
TATATGGCGGCAACGGTGAAACGTTCGACGAAGATAAAAAAGAAAAAGATAAAAGTGCGAAAGAGGAAATCGCGCTTGCTTATCAAATTATTTCCCATTTGGAACTTGATTATCATAAACTACAGGAACGAAATATAAGGGAATTTTATCTTGCGAAAAATCCAGAGAAAGGAAAAGAAAAAATCAAAGAAGAAGAGTGGGAGCAACTGGAACGAAGAAAATTAACGAATCAAGATATTTTAGAATTACAACTTGCTAGGTTGACTTCGGAGGAGCTTTCTTCTCTTAGTGAAGAGGATCGTAAGGCTGCTTATTTGTATTATTTGATGAACAATGGCTATTCGTATCAAGAAAAGACGATTAAAAAAGAAGGGGTAACGGATGTCGAGTTCGCCTATTTTTCAGAAGAGGCTTCCTCTTTGGGTGGTTTTAAAACAAAATTGAGTTGGGAGAGAGTCTATCCAGAAGGGGATGTTTTGAAAACGGTTCTTGGAAGAGTGGGAACGATTCCAAGTGAGGAGAAAGATACTTATTTAAAATCAGGTTATAGCATTAACGATCTGGTGGGTCTTAGTTATTTGGAAAAACAATACGAAGATGTTTTAAAAGGAACAAAGGCCAAGTATCGTCTTTTGAATCGTCACAACTTGGAGTTGATCGAAGAAGAGAAAAGAGGAAAAGATATCGTTTTATCCATTGATATTAACTTGCAAAGAGAAGTAGAACATATTTTAGAAGAGGAAGTGGCAAAGACAAAGGAAGAACCGAATACTCGTTATTATAACCGTAGTTTTGTTGTGGTGGAGGATCCTAACAATGGTGAAATCTTAGCGATGGCAGGAAAACAAGTCATTGATGGAGAGATTCGGGATTTTACCAGCGGTATTTTAACTTCTCCTATGACGGTCGGAAGTGTGGTAAAAGGTGCTTCCATTCTAGTGGGGTACAATCAAGGTGCCATCCAAATTGGAGAAGTGATGAGAGATGAATGTGTTAAAATTGCAGGGACAAAAGAAAAATGTTCTTGGCGAACACTTGGAAGGATCAATGATATTGAAGCTTTGGCCTTATCGAGTAATGTCTATCAGTTTAAAACGGCAATGAGGGTAGCAGGAGCTAATTATCAGTACAATGCTCCCCTCGTAATCAAGGAAGAGACTTTTGATCTTTATCGGAAGATGTATCATTCGTTTGGCTTAGGAGTGAAAACAGAAATTGATTTACCGATTGAAAGTACTGGATATACCTCAGATAAAAAAACTCCAGGACTTCTTCTTGACTTTGTCATGGGACAGTTTGAGACGTATACTCCCATTCAACTATCTCAGTATATTTCGACTATAGCAAATGGGGGAACGAGGTATCAAGTACATTTGTTGAAAGAGATCCATGATTCTACGAATCAAGTAAAACTGGGTGAAACGATCCGTTCTTTTGAAAAAAATGCTTTGAATCAGGTGGACACCAAAGAGGAATATTTAAATAGAGTCAAGGAAGGATTTCATGCGGTGACGATGTCGGATATCGGAATTGGGAAGAAATACATTGACGAAATGTATGATCCTTCTGGGAAGACGGGAACGTCTCAGAGTTTTACGGATACCGATGGAGATGGGTCCATTGATACGGAAACGATTAGTACGGCTTTTATTGGATATGCTCCAAGTGAAAATCCGAAAATGGCAATTACGGTCACGTCTCCAGATGTTTCGACTCCTTCAGGATTTAGTAGCTATAGTAGTTTGGTGACGAGGAGAATTAGCAAACGAGTGAGTGATTATTATTTTTCCTTATATCCGGTTAATTAGTTGCTCTTTTTTCAATTTCATGATATAATAGCTCTAATTTTTAGGGGGATTTGGTGTGAAAAAAGAAGAGTTGTTGTGTTCATCGTCACTTGAAAAGTGTGGTGATTTAGGATCGGAAGCACATTATTATCACGATAAAAACTATTTTTATAAAGTGTTTGATGTGGATGCTTTGGATTTAGAATTGAAAGAAAAGAAATGTCGATGGTTGTTGGAAGGAAAAGCAATAGACGAGCTTATTCCTTTACTTGATCTCATCTGGGAAGAGGAGGAATTTGTAGGGCATGTTACTCGTTTTCTTCCTTCTTCTGTCCCTGTGAAGGATCTATGGGTGGAAGGATTAAAGCCTTTTTATGAAGAGGCTTTATTTCAGACTTCTTGTAAGTTGCAAGCTCTCCATGAAAGTTATCAAATTTTTGTTCAAGATATGCATTTTCAAAATGTCTTATTGGATCAAAAAACGGGAGAACTTTATTTTGCTGACTTTGATAGTTTTGTTATCAACCGAATCCCTAGTCTTTGGCGTCCTACTAGCATGTATGATTATTTTGAATATTATACATCTCTCGAGGGAAAAGACTATCGGGATTTGGAGCAAGATTCCTGTCGTTATGATAAATTAGCATTCCTTGTCAGTTATTTGGAGGATACAGTTGGTCTTTTGGGTGGTTATACCGCATCAGAACTATTAGAGCAGTTAGAACAAAGGAACTTTACGCAAGAAGGACTTCGTATTTTTGAAAAAATATTGATCGAAGATCCTAGAAGAATAGATCTTCCTTATTTTCACGAAATGAAAAAGGGAGAAGAACATCCTTCTTTGGTGTTAGTGAGGTAGGTGTAACAATGGAATTAATGGAAATTGATCGTTCTCTTGATATGGAAGAGTCGGACTTTATTGGTGGAGAGGGAACGTACTTTTACGATAGTCGAAGGTTTTATAAAGTTATTTTTTCTCCTTCTTTAAAGGATGGAACTAAGGAGAAAAAATGTAAGTATTTGTTAGAACACGAACCAGTCAAAGAATTGGTTCCACTTTATGATTTGATTTTTGATGATGATCGTTTTGTAGGTCATGTTACAAGGCGAATTTATCATGGAGAAAACGTAACAACCATTTTAAGAAAAGGTCATCATTTTGAATTGTATGAAAAAGCGGTAGAGGACTGTTCTTATCGTCTTCAAAGACTTCATCAAAAAAAGATTTATGTTCACGATATGCACTTTCATAATGTGATGTATGATTTGGAAAAAGAACGAACTTATTTTGTCGATTTTGATAGTTTTGGTATTGCCGGAATTCCTTCCGAATGTACTCCTAATGCGGTCGATTTATTTTTAAAATGTTATCATCCAGAATTACATGTAGATTATTTTGCTACCGATGCTCATTTTGACAGGTTTGCTTTTTACATTTCGTATTTGAAAGATGTTTTCTCTTTGGACGATCCTAAATCGTTTCAACAATTGAATTTTTCTCACATGTTACAAAGTCTTGAGGTGATTGGTTTTCAAAAAGAGGGACTTCGTCTTTTTGAAGATCTATTTACAAAAGATCCAAGACGGATGGATTTTCCTTATTTTCACGAGATCAAAGAGGATGTTATTCCTAA
>CARZYU010000035.1:0-7266 GCA_949113215.1 uncultured Bacilli bacterium
AGGACTTCGAAAAAAAGAGGGTGTATCCAAACAAGATTTTTTTAAGAAGTATCAAGAATCAGTCGAAGAGGTATTTGATTACTGCAAAATGGTCGAAAAGGGACTGTTAGAAGAAGAAAATGATTTGCGAATTTCGGAAGAAAATTGGTATTTGTCCAACGAAGTATTGGAATGTTTTTTAGAAAGGAAATAAGAGTATGGTAAAAGATAAAGTAAATGTATTTGAGTATATCAAAGAGGAAGAAATAAGAAAAGATGCTATTTTCTTGCTTTCGAGACTTCCGGATTATTTCTTTTCGATTCCAGCCTCATCGACTGGAAAATATCATCCTGAGTATGCTCTAGGAGAAGGGGGCCTTGTTCGTCATACAAAAGCGGCGGTGATGATTGCAAAAAGCTTACTTGATGATCCTTGTATTGGGGATAAATATACCAAAAGAGAACAGGATATTATGCTTCTTGCTTTGATGATTCACGATGGTTTAAAGTCTGGAAAAGAACATAGTAAATATACCAAGGTAGAACATCCTTTATTGATTGGAGACTTCGTAAGAGAACATGAAAAAGAACTTCATTTCAAGGAGGAAGAGATTACACTTCTTACCAATGTATTAGCAAGTCATATGGGTCCTTGGAACAAGGATTTCAATGGAAATGAAGTGCTTCCAGTCCCTAAAACGAAGTATGAAAATTTCGTTCATATGTGTGATTATTTGGCCAGTCGAAAAACCTTGTTGGTTCCATTTGACGACAAAGATAATATCATTTATTGACATGTGTTGTTAATACGCTTATACTGATTGTAGTATAGGAGGTAAGGAAAGTGAATATACAAGATATCAAAATAGTGAAACCACATGTGGAACTTTTAGCGTATACGCAGTTCAACCCAAACGTATTTGAGAAAGGACAAAAGCCAGAGCACTTAGTAGCTGGAGCTGCGAAGCTTTGTTATTCTTCGAGTAATGTTTCGGATTTATTAGAGTCTATGTCAGAAGAAAAGGCTGAAAGCTTTTTGGCAAGACTACCATTGGGACACAAATCACCAACGGAACATATTTCGTTTTCGTTTGGAATTGAAGGAATTACGAGAAGTTGTTCCCATCAAATTGTAAGACACCGTATTGCCAGTTATTCGCAGCAGAGTCAACGTTATGTTAATTTGAAGGAACACTTTGCCGTTATCGTTCCACCTGAAATTGAAAAAGATGAGAAGTTAAAAAGACTGTTCTTAGAGACTTGTCTTAAAGAATATGAGTCCTATGTTACTTTGACAGAAGAATTACAGAATGGTTATGAAAAGCAAGGAATGGATTCAAAGAAAGCCGAAAAGAAAGCGATTGAAGATGCCGAGAAGTTTTACCGACAGCATGTGAGACGAAGTTGATGATGACAATGAATGCCAGTAGTTTAAATCACTTCTTCCGTCAACGTTGTTGTAATCGTGCCCAATGGCAAATTAGAGATGTTGCCAATCAAATGTTGGATTTGGTATTTCCTTTAGCTCCTAATGTTTTTGGAAATGCTGGAGCACCTTGTGTCAGTGGACCATGTCCGGAAGGAAAAATGACTTGTGGGATACCTCAAAAGAAAAAAGTAATGAAATAGGTGAGAAAAATGAAGGGAAAACTCATTGTCATCGAAGGGACAGACTGTTCGGGAAAAGAGACCCAGAGTAAATTATTATTTGAAACACTCAAGCAAGAGGGAAAGAAGACTATTCGCCTTTGTTTTCCAAGATATGATACTCCAACGGGACGAATTATTGCAGGGCCAGTATTAGGAAAACCTGCCTATGGAGAATGTTGGTTTGAAGAAGGAATTGAAAGTGATCCTCATGTCATTTCTCTTTATTATGCAGCAGACCGTTTGTATAACATTCAAGAAGTAAACGACTATTTGGACCAAGGCTATATCGTTTTATTGGATCGTTATATCAGCAGTAATATGGCTCATCAAGGAAGTAAGATCAAAGACAAAGAAGAACGATTTCAAATGTACGATTGGATCGATAAATTAGAGTATTGGTTTTTAAAACTTCCAAAGCCTAATTTGACTTTGTTTTTACATGTTCCATACTCTTTCTCTTTGAAGCTTCGCGAAGCAAGAGAAGAAAAAGGTGATATAGCAGAAGTTAATCCTGATCATTTAAAGGCCTCTGAACAAGCTTATGTTGAACTATCGGAACTTTATCATTGGACTACCATTGATTGTATCAGCAAAGAAGAATCCTTAAAATCAATCGAGGAAATTCATAAGGATGTCATCGAAACAGTAAAAGAGTTTTTAGGGAAACAATAGAGAGTAGGAGAACACCATTTCTTCTATCTTTTTTGTTGCAAGAAAAGAATCTATGATATAATAAAAAAAGAATAGGAGTTGTTAATGTGGAAAAAGAAAAAATAGACCTGGGGGGCAGTTTTAGAAAATAAGAAGAAAAAGAGGAAAGTGGGAATACTTGCTTTCAGTATTACATTGGGCCTCGTTCTTCTATTAGGTTTTTCTTATGCCTTCTTCACTCTAACGTTAAATGGAACAAAACAAAATACGATCAAAGTAGGAAAACTATCCCTTAACTTAACGGATCAAAATCCGATTACCGTCAACAATATGGTTCCAACCTATACGAATGTGGCTTTAGGGGAGACACCATATACCTTTACGGTTACAAACGATGGAACCGTCGATGCCGATTATCAAATCTATTTGGATAATACAGGAACCTTAACAGACCTTTCTTATTTTGATTATGCCTTAAAGAAAGATGGAAAAATTTTAAAGTTAGATTACCTTACAACCTTATCGAATTCATTATTATCGTTTGGAACTCTTCATCCAGGAGAAAGCAGTACGTTTGAACTTTATATTTGGTTGGATGCAAATACAACAACGGAAGATCTATCTAGTTTAACCGGAACGTATGAGAGTACCATTCGAATTGAAAGCACTCAACGAAAAGAAAAAAAGCTATCTAGTTACATTGTCCATGCTTGTGATGGGAAAACGGATTGTATCAAAGAAGTAGGAGATACGGCCTATTTCCAAAATTCGTATTATAATTCTTCCAATATAAAATACATCTGGTACTCGGGGAAAATGTGGACTGCAACTGGTTATGATTCGAATGGAAATGTCAAAGCGGTAACTTCAACAGAACAAGCTTACATACCATGGGGAACGACGTTAGACTATAAAGGAAGTTATGTGGAAACGTGGTTAAACGAGGAGTTTTTACCAACGTTAAATAACTGTGAAAAACTTCTTGTTACCGATTATGCATGGAACTATTCCAGTGAAACGGGTAGTGGCTTTTCCGATCCAATTGGAACGGATAAAATTGTTCAAGCCCCAGTAGGGTTGCTTAATAAAGAAGAGATTTACTATGGATCCGATCAAGATACGTCCATTAGTTCCGATGACTGGATTTTAAATATGTTAGGAAAGCATTATTATACTTTGACGCCTACAATATCTAATAAAATATTTGTAGGGGGACTTGGACATATGGCATATGGAGATTATGCATTAAACAATGATAAATTTGCGGGAGTACTTCCGTCGATCGTTTTTAAAAATAATGTGATTGTTATTTCAGGAAATGGAACGTTAGAAAACCCTTATCATATCAAAGGAGATGCGAAGGGTAAGAATGGTGATTTACTAAATACTAGATCTCCAGGAGAATACGTAGCTTTTGGAGATGGTATCAATTCAAGTTACCGTATTAGTGCAATCGAAGATGGAAAGGTGAAACTAATTTCAACGGATGCATTGAAAAGTATTAGTGTCAATAGTAGTGGCGATGAAGAATGGGATTTTTTAAATCGAATTCGTCTTAGCCAACAAGTAAAAGGTAGTTATTATCCTTATCCCTATAAGGTAGGTAGTGGAGACTATTTGCATTACGATGCAAACTCTACGGATTATCCACTCGCTTATTTTCTAAATCATGAGTTTTTGAATCCAAGCGAAGGATATCTTTCTCTTGCGGATAAGAATATGCTAATGATGAATCAAACCTTTTATACGGGAACACTCACAGGTAGTAGCAATTATACAAGCGCAAAAGATAGTAGTAAAGCAGTCACTGCAACCGTAGGCTTACCTGTATTAGGAGAAACATTCACCATACCTCAAAGAGAAGAAACCATTTCGAGCACATTTTCTTCTAGCGCAAATAAAACTGTTTTTATGACGAACAATGGAACAAGCCTTTATGGAATGTTTTTGAGCAATTATCTTGGGACTTCCATGGCAGCGCGTGATTCATTTCGCCCATCTCTTTATTTAAAAAATAATGTTAAAATCAAAGGTGGAAGTGGAACCAAGAGTGATCCTTATATCTTGACAATGGAGTAGAGAAATCTACTCTTTTTGGTTGCAAGAGGAGAAAATATGGTATAATCGATATAGAATAGGAGTTGTTAATGTGGAAAAAGAAAAAATAGACTTTGGGGGGGGTACTTTAGAAAATAAGAAGAAAAACAGAAAAGTAGGAGTCGGAATTTTGTCGATTCTATTGGTTCTGGTTCTTCTATTAGGTGCTTCTTTTGCCTGGTTCACTTTAACTTTAAATGGAACGAAACAAAATGTAGTTAAGGTCGGAAAATTATCTTTGGTGTTGACCGAAGGAGACGCTATTACGATTGATAGTATTGTGCCAACTTATACGAATGCGGCACTTAGTGAGACTCCTTATACGTTTACGGTTGGAAACAATGGAACAGTGGATGCCGATTATCAGATCTACTTAGATAATAAGGGGACTATCACCAATCTTTCTCGTTTTAATTATGCTTTAAAGAAAGATGGAAAATTATTAAGTATCAATGCTCTTTCGAAACTGAGCAATTCTATGTTGTTTCAAGGAATGATTCATCCAGGAGAAAGTAGTTCTTATGAACTCTACATTTGGTTAGATGCCAATACGACAAGTAAACAAGTCGAAAGTCTTTTAACAGGAACGTATGAAAGTGCGATCCGAATTGAAAGCAATCAACCCAGAGAAAAGAAATTATCCAGTTTGGTTGCTCATGCCTGTGATGGAGTAGAAAATTGTACCAAAGAAGTTGGAGATACAACCTATTTTCAAAATGGATATTATGGTGCTGACTCTAATAGGAAATATATCTGGTACTCTGGAAAAATGTGGATAGCGACGAATTATGATAGCAATGGAAATGTCAAAGCAGTTACTGCTACAGAACAGACTTACATGCCATGGGGACCAACATTGGATTATAAGGGAAGCTATGTCGAAAGTTGGATCAATGAACAATTCTTACCAAGTTTAAATAACTATGAAAAATTGCTCGTAACCGATTATACTTGGAATTATTCGAGTGAAACAGGTAGTAATTTTGCTGATCCGATTGGAACAGATAAAATGTTGACATCTCCTGTAGGCTTATTAAATAAGGAAGAGATTTACTATGGATCCGATCAAGATGAATGGATCAATTCCGTTGATGTTATTTTAGGTATGCTAGGACAATACTACTATACTTTAACTCCTACGATGGCTAATAACATATTTGTAGGAGGTATGGGACACTTAGGTTATGGTGACTATAGTCTTAATAAGACTGATTTTGCCGGAGTGCTTCCAGCTATTGTGTTCAAAAATAGTGTTACGATTGTTTCTGGAAGTGGTACTAAGAGTGATCCGTATCGATTAAAAGGTGATGAACCTGGAAAACAAAACGAATTATTAAGTACAAGATACAGTGGAGAGTATGTGGCATTTGGGGAAGGCATCAATTCAAGCTATCGTATTAGTGAGATCGAAGAGGGAAAAGTAAAACTAATTTCTACCAATGCATTAAAAGAGATTGCCATTACCACAGATGGAAAAGAACGTTGGCAAAATTTAAATGAAGATTACTATGAGGTGAGTGATACACCAAGTTATCCTTATGTGATTGAGGGAGGAAATTACTTACATTACGATGCAAACTCAAAAGACTATCCTGCTGCTTATTTCTTAAATCATGAGTTTTTAACGACAATCAGTGGTTATATTTCTTCAAGCGATAAAAATATGATTTTAACGAATCAAAACTTTTATACAGGAACTGTAACGGGAAGTAGTAGTTATAAAAATGCAAAAGATACAACGAAAGCAGTAATTGCAACAGTGGGATTGCCTATCTTAGGGGAAACATTCAATATTCCTCAGAAGGAAGATGCTGTTTATCCAAAGAATATTTCGGTCAATGGAGATAGTACTTTATTTATGACGAATGATGGAAATGTTCCGTATTACCAATTTCAAAATAGTTACTTTAATGGCAGTGCTTCAAGCGATATTACGTCCTTCCGACCTAGTTTCTACTTAAAGGATACGGTTAAAATCAAAGGTGGAAGTGGAACCAAGACGGATCCTTATATTCTAAGTATCAATTAAAAGTAATAACGTATAAAAAAACAGAAACCTAAATGATGGTTTCTGTTTCTTCGTTGATAGGAGTAATTTGTATTTCTTTTAAGTTTTCTTCTATGATGGGGATTGGTTCCTCAGAAAGGGGAGAATTTGGTAATTCTTCCTTTGACTCGCTTTCCTTAGGAGATATTTCTTCTGGTTGTGGTTGTTCTTGTGGTGTTTCGGTTTCTTCTGTTTTTTCTATCTTGTTTTGATCAAGACCTGCTTTGACAAAGGCTTCTCCATAGTTTTGATCTAGCTCATCGTCAATTTCCACCATTTTATAAATTTCTTCAAAGGTCGTTTGTCCCTCTAATACTTTTTCTAAACCGTCTTGTAACAAAGTAGTGACATCACTGGTATAAACTAATTTGCGCAAATCGTCTTTCGAAAGGTTCTCGTTATTGATAGCATCTCTAATTTCTTCGTTGATTAAAAGAACTTCTTGGATGGCTGTTCTTCCACGGTAATGATGACAGTCGGGACATCCTTCTTCTTTTGCCTGATAAATTTGTTCTACTTCTTTTCCTAAGAGTTGTTTGAATACCTTTTTTTCATAGGGAGTTGTTTCTCTTGGACTTCTACAGGTAGGACATAATGTTTTGACCAGTCTTTGTGAAATGATTCCCTCTAAGGCACTAGACAATAAGTATTTCTCTACGTTCATATCGAGAAGTCGTTCGATGGTACTTAAGGAGTTATTGGTATGAATGGTTGATAAAACCAAATGTCCTGTGATCGAGGCACGCACGGCAATTTGAGCGGTTTCACTATCACGAATTTCTCCAATTAATATAACATTAGGATCTTGTCTTAATATAGAACGTAGGGCAGTAGCAAAGGTC
>CARZYU010000035.1:7276-10757 GCA_949113215.1 uncultured Bacilli bacterium
TTGTACTTGGTTGATTCCTTCCAAGTTCATTTCAATGGGGTCTTCTACGGTAATGATGTTCGTATCCTCTTTATTTAAAACTTGTAACATGGAGTAGGTGGTTGTACTTTTACCAGTACCCGTTGCACCAGTTACCAAAATAATACCATTGGGTTGTAACAACATTTTTTTGATCTTTTCATAATTGGCATGAGAGAACCCTAGCGATTCAATTCCTTTTAAACTTCTTGAGTAATCCAAGATACGAATGACGACTTTTTCTCCTTCGTTGGTTGGAAGAGAAGAAACACGCATATCGGTTTCTACGCCTTTGATACTACCTTTGATCGCACCATCTTGAGGTAATCTGTTTTCGGTAATGTTCATGTTGGAAATGAGTTTAATACGAGTAATGAGATTTCGTTCGTAAGCTTTGGGAATCAAGGCATGATCTTCTAGGGAACCATCGACACGAATTCGTACCAATAGTCCGTTTTCCCTTGGATCAAAGTGAATGTCACTTGCTTTCGCCTTGACCGCATAAAGGATAATGTTGTCCACCACCTCGACGATGGGCGTTTTTGTCAAATCGTAATTTATCATTTGAAATCCCTCTTTTTATTCTCTTTACTCTAGTATTTTAATCTATTTCATTATATAATACTTCTATAAGATTGGCAAGAAAGAATGTGGTACTTTTGAAGAAGAAAAACGCTGGCTTTGTCCTAGTGGAAACCTTAATTGTATCTGTTTTTATTATGGCTCTCTTTACGTATTTGTACACAAAAATCATTCCTCTTCCAGGGGAATTTGAAAAAAGACAATATTACGATGATTTGGATACAACTTATGTTTTATTTCATACGAGGAAATTGCTCAAGGAAACAAATTTCTCCTTTCCTTCGTTTCAATGTTATACTTCTTCTAATTTTCCTGCTGCAGTCAAAACTTATTTGATGGACAGTAACGTCAACAAGTTGTGTATCACAACTTATCGTATCGACGAGGCGACGAAGAACAACTTAAAAAAAGAGTTTTCTAGCCGTGCATGGCAGGAATACATCGATTTTCTTCCCGACTTTTCTTATAAAGACGAAACTTACAACCATTTTTATCAAGGGTATTCTAGGATGATCATCGAGATGGAAACTCCTTTTGTAAACAACGCTAAAAATAGTCATGATCCTGAGGTTCGCTTTGGAAATTTGGAGGTGAATCCATGAGAAAGAATGAACGAGGTTTTTCTACCGTGGAACTGCTCGTGTGCTTTATCATTGTTACAACGATTGTCATCAGTATGTTTGATCTCATTATGAGTTATAAAAATCGACAACAAGTAGAATCGATCAATTCCCAAATGGTAACCTATAAAAATACGATCACGAAAGTGATTGAGGATGATGTGATTCGGCATGGTGGGGTATCTTCTTTTTATTCCTCTGATAAGCGAACGTTTCTTTTTACGTTTCTTGATCATACTACAGCAACTTTAATCCTCTTTTCCAATGGCGAAAATGAATCGAGTATTACTTATCAAGGAGAAACGTTTCCCACAATGGATATTCCCGATATGATTCTTAGGCTTGATCCAAGCGAAGAAGATAGCAATTCTCTTTCGTTTGGAAGCTGTGATGGAGGAGGAACACTTTTCTTACGAATTCCATTTTCCCATCCCGATTTGACAAGTGCTATGGGAATTAATCTTACCATACCTTGTGTTCCTAGTTCGTAAAAAGAAGAAAGAACAAAACAGATAGTATGCCATGTATCAACCTTATGAGAAAGTAGGGTTGGTATTTTATTTTTGTTTTGGATAAGATACTGAAGATTTGCATGTGAATGGAGAATCCTCCAAAGGAAAGAAAGAAGACGATGAGAGATCCTTTGACGAGGATAGGGAGAGCACTCATACCTACTTTCGTAACTCCTTGACTCATTTCTAGTATTCCACTTATGAACATTTTACTTTGATCGGAAAGAGGAAGATGAGTTGTGATAATGACTTGAAGAACGAGAAAAAGAATTAAAATTCCTAAAATGAGAAACAATGTACGAAAACTGCTGTTGATTGCATCGGTTAAATTTTCTCCAAAGGACAAAGAAGTTTTGGAAGAAATTTTCTCTTGTTTTTGTTTTTCGGGTAGTTTTTTGGGTCTTAGGAAAAGACCTAAGAGAAAATTGGGTAAATAGTGAGCCAAAAGAAGAGGAAGGAGCAATGCCTTATCTTTTAACAGAAGGGTAATGACCGTTCCAATCAAAAATAAGGGGTTGGCAAAATGACAAATGGAAAGGAGAAAGGCTCCTTCCTTTTCGTTGATCTTATTTTCTTCTAGTAGAGTGGAAATGTATTTGGCACTGCTTGGAAATCCTGAGAGTATACTTAATAGGAGAACGAAAGCGCCTTCTCCCCTTATGTGGAAAAGACGTCTAAAAAGTGGCGCTAATTTGGTTCCTAAAAGAGTAACAAAACCATACTGGATTAAAAGAGTTGAAATAGTGAGAAAGGGGAAGAGACAAGGGAAAAGTTTTTCTTTCCATATTTGAAAAGCAAAGAGAACCGCTTCTATGACTTCCCTGGAATCGATAAGGAGAAAGAGAGTGATACAAAGTAAGGATAAGAGTAATATTGTCTCTTGTTTATTTCTTTTCATAAATCGCCTCTTAAATGGTATAATGAACTGTAAAGGATGGATAAAATGATTTCTAAATTATATGAAAAAGGAAAGACTTATATCAAAGAAAACGGGAAGATGTTGATTCTTTTTGTAGTTCTATTTCTTTTGGTGAGTATCCCTCTTCCTTATTATCTTTATACGGGCGGAGGAATCATTGATATTGGCGATCGTGTTCAAATAGAAAATGGGTATCAGAGCAAAGGTAGTTTTAATTTTGCCTATGTTTCGGAAGTTCGAGCAACCATTCCTACGTATTTGTTAAGTTATATCATTCCAAGTTGGGAACGAGAAAAGATCGAATCCTTGCAACTTTCGAAGAAAGAAACTGAAGAGGACATTCATTATCGAAATAAACTTTCTTTGCAATCAGCCAATCAAAATGCCATTGAGGTCGCTTTTCGAAAGGCGGGAAAAAAGTTCGATATTAAAACAATCCATCATTATGTGAACTATATTTCCGAAGACAGTTCCACTTCTCTTAAAATAGGAGATGAAATTTTAGGAATCGAAGGGGTTAAAATAACGTCCTTATCTTCCTTAAAAGAAGAAATTGCCAAACGAAATGTGAATGAACGAGTGATGTTTCAAATCAAACGAAAGAATAAGGAACAAGAAGCAACGGCTTTGATTCAATCGATCGAAGGTCAAAAGATGGTAGGAATTTCGTTTGTTGATCTTTACGATTATCAAACAACACCAGAAGTTTCCTTACGGTTTTCGGAAAGTGAATCGGGTCCTTCAGGAGGATTGATGCTTTCCTTAGCAATTTACAATCAATTGGTAGAAGAGGACATTACACATGGAAAACGAATTGTTGGAACAGGAAC
>CARZYU010000035.1:10767-11648 GCA_949113215.1 uncultured Bacilli bacterium
TCGGATGGAACCGTAGGACCGATTGGAGGTGTTCATTATAAACTGCAAGGCGCTGTCTCAGCCAAGGCAGATTATTTTCTCGTTCCAAAAGGAGAGAATTACGATACTTGTGTGAAGTTGAAAAAAGAAAAGAAATATGAGATTACTTTAGTGGAAATTTCCACGTTTGATGAGGCAGTGGCTTTTTTAAATCAGTTAAAATGATTTCCTAGAGCGGGTCTCTTTTTTTTGTAAAAAAATGTCAATATATGTGTTAATTGATCGTAAATTCAAAAAAAGAGAAGAACTTCTTGGCTTAAAGGAAATCGTATGATAAACTGAATGTGAAGAGTCACAAGAGGTGAAGAGAGATGTACGATGTTTTAGAATACTTAGTAAACCATAATCTAGTAGGTATGACCCTTTTTACGGGAATTGTTTTAGTATTCTTTTCTACTTTATTGTTGGTAGATTATTCCAAACGCTTGCATTCGGTGAAACGAAGAAATACGAAGGCTCTTTTAGAAGAAAGTAAGCGATTGGAAGAAGAAGCAATCGTAGAAGTTGCACCATCTATGGAAGAAGAAATTTCGGTAGAGGAAGTGGAGCAAGAACCAAAAGAGATATCTGTGACTTTAACTAATTCTTCTTGGAAAGAAGAGTCGAAACCGATCGTGGAAGAAGAACCCAAAGTTGCGATGGAAGAGAAAGTTGATTTGGATTCTCCAACCACTACTTTAGAACCAATTAAAGAAATTAAGTATGTCGATGAATCGTTAGAACAAACGAGGGCTCAGGAAGAACTTGTTCATCTGACAAAGGCACTTGAAGATGCTTATCAGGAAATGGAAGAAAAGAAACCAGAAATAGAAGAAGCTTCGCAAGATCCTAGTGAAAAGACA
>CARZYU010000036.1 GCA_949113215.1 uncultured Bacilli bacterium
AATCAATTCTTCGACGACAACATAGATCATAGCACCAGCTGCAAAGGTAAGGAGATAAGGAAGTAGAACTCTTGCTTTGATGACAAGAAGAGCTCCCAATACTCCCGCAATCGGCTCCACAATTCCACTTAATTGTCCTAGGAAGAAACTTTTTCCTCTGGAATATCCTTCTCTACGAAGAGGAAGACTGACAGCACTTCCTTCTGGGAAATTTTGAAGACCAATTCCTATTGCTAAAGTAATGGCAGCTGCTAACGTTGCGCCATCTAATCCATAAGCTAGAGAACCAAAAGCAACCCCTACGGCCAACCCTTCTGGAATATTGTGCAAAGTAATGGATAAAATCAACATCAAACAACGTTTAAAACTCCCACTACGCGGCTCATTTCTTCGTTTGGGATGATGTCTTTCGTAAAAATCATAAAGTTTATCTCCAACAAAAAGCAACAAACCTCCACTAAAAAAACCAATAAAAGCGACTAACCAAGAAATCATGTTTAGATTTTCCGCCATCGAAATTCCTGGTTCTAACAATGACCAGAAAGATGCTGCAATCATGACACCAGCGGCAAAACCTAGCATGGCATCCATGACATTTTTATTGACTTTTTTAAAGAAGAAGACCAAACTTGCTCCTACGGCGGTTACGCCCCAAGTGAAAATGGTAGCAACAAATGCTTGCCACACTGGAGATAAACTTGCAAGAAAATTCATTTTTTTCACCTCTATCTTAGGTTATGTCATCAAGGTAAAACGTGTATGGTTGTATGCCTAAATCGATCTTTTAAAAGAAATAAAATGGAGGAAAGGATCATAAGATCAAATAAGTGATGATATGGAAAAATGTAAAACATTATTATTGGTTCTTTTCTTAATTGTTTTCATGGTGGTGCAGGGAGTATTTGCCATTACGAAGGATGAAGTACTTCCCTTAAAAGGGAGAATTATTTTTGTTGATGCAGGTCATGGTGGAAGGGATCCTGGAACGAATTATGGAAAAATTTTAGAGAAAGATCTCAATCTGGAGATCGCTTTAGCCGTTGGAAAAGAATTAAAGAAGCAAGGGGCTACTGTCTATCAGACGAGAGAAGAAGACAAGGATTATTCCAGTAAATGGGATCCTAAGAAAAAAAGGGGAGACTTGTACCGTCGAATTGAGATGATGAGAGGGAAGAAAACGGATCTTTATTTGTCCATTCATATCAATTGGTATCAAAATTCTAATTATTATGGGGCGGAAGTTCTCTATGGAAATGTGAATAAAGAAAATAGAATCTTAGCAGAATCTTTGATGAAAGAGTTTCAAAAAGAATTAGCAAGTCCAAGGGAAATCAAACAGACAGACCTCTATCTTTATAATAATACAACCATCCCAGGAGTCTTGGTTGAGTGTGGTTTTCTTTCGAATTTAAAGGAACGAAAGTTACTACAGGATCCTAATTATCATAAAACATTAGGAGAAGTGATGACGAAGGGAGTCATTCATTATTTTGAAAAGTTAAAAGATAAAAATGTCTCTAATTAATGCCACCATTTTTTCACAAAAATATCATATTTATTCCACAATTTGTATGTTATAATTTATTCTAGGTGAGAAACATGATAGAAAAACGTTTTAAAAACCTCGATGAGCAAATTGAGATCTTTCGTTACAAAGGACTTACCATAACGGACGAAGCTTATGCGAAAGAAGTTTTACTGCGAGAAAATTACTTCTTTTTGAATGGATATCGGCATTTGTTCATGCAATCAGCTAGCAACAAACACTATTTAGAAGGAACGACGTTTGAAGAACTCTACAGTTTATTTCTCTTCGACCGTCAATTTCGAAACATTATCTTTAAAAACTTATTGATCATTGAAAATAACATCAAATCAATTATTTCTTATCAATTGTCCAAGAAATATGGATACAAGGAAAAGGACTATTTACGACCTAAAAACTTCACCACAGCGCCAGATAAACAGCGCCAGTTAAATGATCTTTTAAAAAAGATGAAGCGTCAAATTAGAGTGAATAGTTCACAACATACGGCAACTTACCATTACTTAAATAACTATGGATATATTCCTCTATGGATCTTGGTAAAAGTACTCTCTTTTGGAATTGTTGGAGAACTTTATCTGGTATTGAAATCGGAAGATCGAAAAGCGATTGCCGATCTTTATCAATTGGAACCAAGTGAGTTAAGTACCTATTTGCCGCTTCTGGCCAATTATCGAAACCTCTGTGCACATGAGGATATTGTTTATGAAAATAGAACGCAAAAGGAAATTGAAGATACCCTATATCATCAACTTTTGAATATTCCGAAACAAGATGGAGAATATAGTTATGGGAAAAATGATTTATTTGCTCTCATCATTATCATGAAGCGATTATTAAAACACAATGAATTCTATGACATGACGATGGAAATTGAAAAGATTTTGGACAACCTAGAATACAACCTGCATACGATTTCGATTGATAAAGTGAGAGATCGAATGGGATTTCCAAAAAATTGGAAAGATTTAGCAACGATTAAACGAGGAGGGGAAGAATCTGATGAAAAATAAAATTTTAACAGCGATTACGATTGTGGTTTCCTTTGTGGTAGGAGGAGTTTTTACTTATATTGTAATCTCTTCGCCTAATACGAGTACGGGTGCAACTGGTAATTTTTGTGGAACAACCAAATGTACAAATAAAGTAACGGTGAACGAAAAAGGGATCAACGATTCCATTTCAAAAATTTACGATGCTGTCGTCATGATTGAAAATTATCGCAATGGATCGGTTGCGGGAACGGGAACAGGATTTGTTTATAAAGTCGATGAAAAATACGGATATATTTTAACCAATCAACACGTTGTTCAAGGTGCCGATGAAGTCAAGATTACGTTTTCGAATGATAACACGGTAGATGGAAATGTTTCTGGTGGAGATAGCTATATGGATTTAGCAGTGGTAAAAGTTTCAAAGGATGCCGTTCTGCAAATCGCTAGTATTGGAGATAGTACGAAATCAGTCATTGGAGATCGTGTCTTTACCGTAGGATCACCATTAGGATACGAATATCGTGGAACGGTTACCAGTGGGATTTTATCAGGGACTGATCGTTTGGTGACTGTGAGTGTCAATAATGGAAGTGATACTTATGTCATGAAAGTATTACAAACCGATGCCGCAATGAATCCAGGAAACAGTGGAGGACCCCTTCTCAATATCAATGGAGAAGTCATTGGAATTAATTCTTTAAAGTTGGTTCAAGAAGAAATTGAAGGAATGGGATTTGCTATTCCCATTGAATTTGCCATGAGTCATGTAGAAAAATTAGAAAAAGGAGACAAGATAGAGCGTCCAATGCTTGGAATCAGTTTGATTGATGTAGGGAATACGGCTCTTCTTTATCAAAATGGTATTAAAGTAGATAAAAAGATTACCAGTGGAGTTGTTGTGGCCTCAGTGCAAGAAGGAACAGGAGCTTCCAAAAGTGGTCTTAAAAAAGGAGATATCATTACGAAGATGGAAGGTCAAACCATCAAAGACTCTGCTTATCTTCGTTACGAATTATACAAGTACAACCCTGGAGATACCATTAAACTAACCTATTTGAGAGATGGAAAAGAGCATACCGTCGAAGTGAAACTTACCAAAAATAGCAATTAAAGCACATGAAGTGCTTTTTTGTTGTTTGACAATGATTCCTAAAACATCGATAATAGAATTAGGAGGAAACTTATGAAAAAAGGAGATCCAAAGTATAAGCATCAAGGAATTCATGTCATCGCCTCTATTTTTACGGTAGATAAAGGGGTAACAAAAGTTTTATTAATTAGAAGAAAAAAAGAACCTTATAAAGATATGTGGTCTTTGATTGGAGGGGCTCTTTATAATGATGAAGATCTGGAAGAAGGACTTCGAAGAGAGATCTTAGAAAAGACGGGGATTTCAGAAATTGATTTGTATTTCGGAAGCGTCTTTGGAAAACCAGATCGCTCTCCTGTCATGCGAATGGTTGCCCTTAGTTATTTAGGAGTCATTGATCAAAAGCGAGTTACGAAACTTCAAGAAACCCTAGATACAGTTGATGCTTTCTGGTTTGCCATCGACGATATTCCGCCTCTTGCTTATGATCATAATGAAATTGTGGTAGACTCTCTTGTTAAATTGCAAAATATGATCGGTAAAACGAATATTTTAAGAGCACTTTTTCCTCATGGTTTTACCATTCCAGAGATTCAAAAAACGTACGAATCTATTTTGCAAAAAACATTTGACCGGAGAAATTTTCGCAAGAAAATTTTAGGGTTGGGTCTCATCAAAGATACGGGGAAGATGGTTACCTTTGAAGGGAAGAAACCAGCAAAACTCTATGAATTCAATCGAAAAAAACAAGACAAAAACGTATTTTAAAGATACGTTTTTTTGTTTTGTAAAATTAGACTTGACTTTTTATTTAAAGAAGAGTATACTATAGCGCAAAAGAAGGAAACGTGGCTCGCCACAGAAAGGGATGGTTAAGGATGAAGCACGCGGCAAAAAAAGAAAACAAAATATTAAAAAATAGTTTGAAAATAGGAATTTGTACAGCAATTATTATTGGAGTTGTAGGTTCCTGTACTTTAATAAAGAAAACTTGGGATGAAAAAGAGAAAGATAATATCGACAAAGATCCAACAAGTAGTTCTAGTAGTATGGAGAGTGATCCTTATGAAGATCACAATCATAGATTTGAATTTGAAAACAATTCTAGTAGTCAAGTAGAAGATACTTCACGAGTAGAATCAGGGGTAACGGTTAGTCCAACACCAACGGCAACACCAACAACGAAACCAACGGACAAACCAAAACCAAATCCTACTCCAAGACCTACGGCTAGACCAACCGATCGACCTACGGTTACCCCAAGACCTACTATTAGACCAACGGTAACGCCAACAACGAAACCAACACCAACGCCAACAACGAAACCAACACCAACACCAACAACGAAACCAACACCAACACCAACAACGAAACCAACACCAACGCCAACGACGAAACCAACACCAACGCCAACGACGAAACCAACACCAACGCCAACAACGAAACCGACACCAACACCAACACCGACACCGACACCAACACCGACACCAACACCGACACCGGTTCCTCATACGCATAATTACACTTCCGTAGAAAAGAAACCAGTGAATATTGGTGGTGGAAATCATCAAACGGTAACAGAGTATACTTGTATTAGTGAAGTTGGTAAATGTAATCGTCCATCTTATAGCGAAGCAAAGATAGAAGCTCATTATACCTACGATACAAATTCCACAAAAGTAGGAAAGGCGAATGCTTGTCTACATGTTACCGAAACTTGTATCTGTGGTGTAGTCATTAAAGATTACAATACAACGAATCATAATTACGTATGGGATCCTTATTCTAGCGATGATTGGGTAAATGTCTATTATTGTTCTCTTTGTGGACATCCAAAAGAAGTCGACAAAGAAGCTGCAAAATCAACATATCAAACGAAGCAAGAAATTGCTTACGAAAATAAAAAAAATATGGCTTATATCAAACGTATGAATCTTTCAAGTAAAGTTCGTCACTAATGGATAAGCGAAAGGGTGAAAAGAAATGAAAAAGGGAGAAAAGAAGTGGTACAAAGTAATTCATAACTGGGTATTGCTAGTTGCTTTGGTTATCTTAGTACCAATGCTACTCATGAATTTATTTATCATGGTGCAGTCTATGACAAATAAAGATGAGGTTCCAAGCATATTTGGTATTAAGCCATTCATGGTTTTATCAGGTTCCATGGAATCTGAAATTCATAAAGGGGATATCATCTTTACGAAAGTAGTGGACCCTGAAACACTAGCAATCGATGATGTCATTGCCTTTCGCGATGCTGCTAATACAGTTACGACACACCGTATCATCGACATAGTAGAAGATGATGGAGTAGAATACTTCATCACCAAGGGTGATAACAATAGTACCCAAGATAGAAACTTAGTCGAGAAGGACGATGTAGAAGGAATTTACATTGGACGTATTCCTTCTGTTGGTAGTATCATGCAAAGCCTATCGCAACCAACTACCGTATTAATATTAGTCTTAGGAATTACTGTGATCTTCATTGTTGGTTTTTCCATCTCAACGAAAAAACAACGTGAGTTAGAAAGAGAGGAATTCCTAGAGTTTAAAATGATGAAGGAGCTACAAGCCAAAAAAGGAAATGAGAAAAAATCTTCTCCTAAGAAAACAGTAGCGTCAACTACTTCATCAAAGAAGGTGCAGCCGAAAAAAGAAATGACAGCTGGGGCTAAGAAAACAACTACGAAAAAGAGTGTAGAAGAAAAGAAAACCGTTGCTTCCAAAAAGATAGCTACGAAGTCTACTTCTAAAGTCAAAGAAGTA
The DNA here is from genome assembly GCA_949113215.1 of uncultured Bacilli bacterium. GTDB lineage: Bacteria > Bacillota_I > Bacilli_A > RF39 > UBA660 > CARZYU01. The sequence continues at coordinate 6,401 of CARZYU010000036.1, forward strand.
AAAACTTCTAAAGCAAAACCTAGTACTTCCAAAAGTACAGGAGGAAAGAAGACAACAACTTCTTCCAAACCTGCTCCAAAGAGAACGACTGCAAAGAAAGCACCATCTAAGACAAAGAAGTCTTAGAAACCTTAATTATGATAAACTCTCTACAAAAGAGTTTATATAGATAGGAAGCTATTATTCTTCCTGTGCATAGTACTATGCATTTCAAAAATATGCATACGAAGGAGGTGAAAACAATGAAAAAGAAAATGGTAGTCTTAGGCGTATTATTATTAGCTGTAGTTTTAACAGGATATTCTGTTAGTGGAACTTATGCAAAATACGTATCTGCATTCGATCTTGTCGATGAGGCTAGAGTCGCTAAGTGGGCTTTCACCTTGAATGGTGATGAACCAACAAACACAGAAATTGATATGGATTTATTTAAGGAATCTTATGAATCTTTCAATGGAACTAGCACAGATACCGTTAGTTCAGAAGCAGGAGTTAACGTAGTTGCTCCAGGTACTTTCGGTGAATACATCTTCGTTTTAGATGGTTCTGCTGAAACGAACTATACTGTTGACATGGTTGCAACAATCGAAAACGAAATCGTTGATGGTAGCTACAATCCAATTTTCTTCCGTTTAGACGGTGGACAATGGATGAACTCATCTGATTTCGAAGACGCTTTAGAGAACTTATACGCTGGAAAAGTATTCGAAGCTGGAGATCCATTAAACAACAAAACTCATAAGATTGAATGGGTTTGGGCTTTCGATACGAAAAACAATGTAAGTTCTGAAACTGGAAACCAAGATGATTTGTATTTTGGTCTTAGCAATATGCCAACATTTACAACTGATGATGAATTAGACACTTACTTAGCTCAACCAAAAGCTGATGATACTTACAGAACGATTAAAGTTAATATTAAATTAACAATTACGCAATCTGAATTAGAATCAAATGCTTGGGTTAACGATGTAGCTGATATGAACTCATAGTTGATAAGAATAGTTCAGGGGGAGTTAAAATTATTTAACTTCCAAATAAGCCTATGATCTAAAAAATCATCATGGGTTTATTTGGGAATTAAATCTAGGGGGAAAGGAGTCAAGAATATGGAAAAGCGTGTAGATAGAAAAAAGCAACAAGAAGAAAAAGATGATGAAAAAACCAGAAGACGAATTATGATTCTTATCATTATTATCATTATTTTACTTTCTTTGATTACCAGTTGTAGTTGTACATCAAACTTTTTTGGTAAAATTGGTAATTGGTTCCAAAACGAAGGCGATCATCCAATTGACTCTGAGACCAATCATCAAGAGGTAATCAAAAATAGAGAATTAAAATTTGATTCCGATAACTTTCATATTTCATTAAGTGATTCAAAAGCAAAACTTAGTTATACCTATCGTAAAATCAATCCTAAAAAATTAAGCTGTACGACGAGCGATGCTAAGATTGCTACTTGTTACGTTCAGGATGGATACGTTGTTATCAATCCGAAACAAACAGGAAAAGTAACCGTAACCTTACAGACGAGTGTCAATGGAAAAACGTATGAAGCTACGACGATTGTCACCATTACAGATCCAACCAAATACATTCAGTTAGATAGTACGAGTGGTACGATCAATTTAGCATATCAAAAAGAATTAAAAGTACCTTACAGTTTAGTAGGGTTGACGGGAAAAGTAAAAGTAACTTCGAGTGACGAAAAAATTGCCAAAGCCATCGTCAAAGATGGAGTATTAGTGATTACAGCAAATAAAACAGGGAAAGTAGATATTACGCTATCCGTTACTTATAATGGAGTGGAATACAAAGTTGTATACCAATTGACCGTCATTAACGATAAAAATAATACTACAGGAAACCAAGGATCAAAAGATCCTTCCAAACCTACTCCAGGGGAAACGAAACCATCGGAAGAGAAAAAAGAAAACAACAGTAAATTGAGAGAATTAAATCTTTCCTGGATTGATCTTGGATTCAAACCAGATAAGTATGAATATCGAATTGGTGTAAGTTCATGGAGAAAAAGTGTTAAGTTAACGGCTACTCCACAGAGTAGAAAAGCGAAGATTATTTCCTATACGTTCAACGGAAAAGAAGTTTCCAAAGAGGAGATTCAAAAATTAAAACTTCGTACGGGAGAAAATACGATTACCATTACTGTTCAAGCAGAGGATGGAACAACAAGTACTTATAAAGTAGTCATCGATAAAGCCAAATCAAGTAATAACTATTTAAAGAATTTAACCACTTCAAAAGGAAGTTTAACTCCAGCATTTGATAAGAATAAGTTAGACTATTCCATTGAAGTAGGAGCTAATACGGGAGCTATCACTTTAACACCTACGCCAAGAAGCAAAAAAGCAACGCTTACTTATACTTACAATGGAGTGACAACAACTTCTTTGGAAAACTTAAACTTACGTACAGGACCAAACGTCGTTAAGATTAAAGTAACTGCGGAAGATGGAAGCAGTAGAACTTATAAAGTGACGATCAACCGTGCTACTGCCCAAGGCGTCATCGATAGCAATAGTCTCTTAAAAGAGTTGACCGACTCATTAGGAAAGATCGACTTTGATCCTTATCAGACAAATTACACCATTGGGGTAGATAAGAATACGGATGAAATCAGTCTTACTGCAAAACCAAGTAGTAAAAAAGCAAAGGTTACTTATGAATTTAATGGTCAAACCGTACAAGACTTAAGTCATTTGGATTTAGTACCTGGTAATAATACCGTTAAGATTGTAGTAACGGCCGAAGATGGAAGTAAGACAGAATATACGGTTATCATCAACAAAGAAACAGAGAATAGCAGCAACACGTTAACCAATGTAAAGGTGATCGACAACAAAGCAGAATTAGAACCAGAATTTGATTCGAATACTTTAAACTATCAAATCAATGTCGATTCGAAAACAAGTGAATTAGGTTTGGAAGTTACTCCACATTCAAAAGCCAAAGAGGTTCTTTATACTTACAATGGAAAAACAATTACCAAAGAAGAACTAAAGAATTTAAAATTAGAGTATGGAGATAACGAAGTGGTTGTTACGGTCATCGGAAGTGATGATACCACAAGAGACTATACTTTTACGATCCATCGTAAATCCGATAAGTCAGATGATACATCGTTAAAAACGTTAACCGTAGATGGAAAATCGATTTTAGATACTTATATGGCAACCGTTGATGTGACGACTGGTTCAGTTATATTAAAAGCAGTTCCAAATGATAAAAATGCTACTCTTTCTTACATTTACGATGGAGTAGAATACAAAGATTTGGAAGAACTTCAAGTAAACTTAAAACCAGGAGTTAATACAGTCGAAATAAAAGTCGTAGCGGAAGACGGATTCACTACTCAAATTTATGAAGTGACTTTAGTTCAAGCAGAACGTAGGGTTCGTTTTACAGTTGTTCCAAGTCAATGTTATGTTGACGAAGAATGTTTCGTGAAATATGTCGTAGAGGATATTGATTCCAAAACAGGAAAAGTACTCAATACGGTAACCGAAGACGTTCAAGATATTCTAGAAGTTAACGTAACACCAAACAATTTCACTGCTTCATCCTTAGTGGCAGGAAAAATAAGAGTTACAGGTGACAATACAGTAATGCCAGGAGATGTGGCAACCTTAACGGTAGGAGTTTCTGGATTTCATAATTCGAATGCTACCGTAGCCATTCCATTCGTTGCTCGTGATTACCGAATTACTTCGTTACAGTACGAATACAACATGTCTTACAACAACCAAAATGGGGGAAAAAGAGCAGTCGTTCTGAATACAGATTTATTCAAAGGAAACGTCAGCGTAAGCGAGACAACTTCGACAATAAAGATCTGTTCAGAAAATCGAAAAGACAACTGTATTACGATAGAGGCAGAAGGACCAATTGAAATCCATTATACAGGAGAAACAACGGGACCAACTTCTCTACCAATCGAAGTAAAAGCAACGGCACCTGGAACAGCAACACTTCATGTTACGGGAACTGCTTTTGGAAAGGATCTGTTCCTGCCGAGTGAAGCAGTTGATTCTAAGATTAAAATCAATATCATTCGAAGTTATTTGGTTACAGTGAAGGCCTACGATGGTTCGTATGATACTGTAGATAAAAAGTACACAGGATTATTCAATACCTTAACCAAAGAATACGAATTCGTCTTAGAAGAAAATGATTCCATTGATTTGGGAAAATACGACGAACCATATTTGGAAGTGGAAGAAGAGTGCATGTATCATCCGTTCAAGGGATACATGATCGAAAATGATCCAGATAAAACAATTGTCTATGATCGTACGACGAATCATCTCATTCATTACAGTGATTTAACGGATGATTTAACCTTAGTTGCAGTCTACGACATGGAAAAGAAAGAAAAGTTAGAAAGAATTGATAAGATTATGTGGCTTTCCGATGTTCCACTTTTCTATAATAAGGAATCAGAACAAAAGTATAATAAGCCAAAAATGATCTATCCAAGATCGCATGGTGAATACACGATGAACATTACCAACGAAACAGAAGATACAATTGTCATATCAGGAATGATTTTACAAGAGAATACCGTCTGTATCGAAGGACAAGGATGTCTCAATATGGGATATATCATCAAAGACCATGCGAACAATTATCACTTTGGTGGCTCAGATGATTATTGGATTCTAAACACATACGGAGTTGAAGAAGCAACCGAAGTTTATAAACATGATTTCGATTTCGCTGAAGAAACAAATCAAAACTTAACCTTAAACAAAGGAGAAGAAGCTAAGATAACCATCCATTGGAAATGGGTAGATTACGAAGACGGTCATACCGATCGTTTGGATACACTCATTGGAAACAAAGCTTCTGATCTTGGAGACACTGATTTGTTGTATCAATTAGCGGTAGGAATCAAATACACAACGATTAACAAAAAGTGTGATTAATAAGAAAAAAGGGGAGTTCATATGAAAATCATAAAGCGATTGTTAGCAATTCTAGTGACATTG
>CARZYU010000037.1:0-1267 GCA_949113215.1 uncultured Bacilli bacterium
ATCTTTGCTGATGTGTTGGAAAGTGAGTCGGCGATTGTACGTAGTCAATTTATTTCTGGAACGCATGCTTTGACCGTAGCCTTTTTTGGAATCTTAAGGCCAAATGACCTGCTCCTAAGCATCAGTGGAAAACCTTACGATACGTTGGATCAGGTCATTGGATTAACGGAAAACCCAAGTTCTTTGGCTTCCTTTGGCGTAAAGTATGAACAAATTGATCTCATCGAAGGTGACTTTGACTATGAGGGGATTGCTGCCTTTTTAAAAGAGAACAAAGTAAAAATGATCGAAATCCAGCGCTCCAAAGGGTATTCGACCCGAAAGACCATTTCTTTAGAAAAAATAGAAAAGGTGGTAAGGACCATTCGAGAAGTGGATCAAGATGTAATTATTATGGTAGATAATTGTTATTGTGAATTTGTTTCTATTCATGAACCAACTTATTATGGTGTTGATTTGATGGTAGGATCTCTCATCAAAAATTTAGGAGGAGGGATTGCGCCCAATGGTGCTTATATCGCAGGACGAAGTGACTTGATCGATTTGGTGAGTGAGAGACTGACGGTGCCAGGGCAAGGTAGGGAGGTAGGACCTTCTCTTGGTCTCAACAAGGCATTCTTACAAGGATTGTTTTTGGCCCCTAGTGTAGTAGCGAGTAGTGTGAAAACAGCTCTTTACACGAGTTTTTTACTAGAGGGTTTAGGTTATCAAGTAGAACCAACGTATCAAGAGGAACGTTTTGATATTGTGCAAAACATTTTCTTTGGAAATCGCGGGGATTTAATTGCTTATTGTGGAGGGATTCAAGCTGCCTCTCCCATCAATGCTCACTATGCACCAGTTCCTTCTTCCATGCCAGGCTATGACGATGAAATTATTATGGCAGCGGGTGCTTTTACCCAAGGAAGTTCCATCGAACTATCCTGTGATGGACCTCTAAGAGAGCCATATATTGCTTATCAACAAGGATCTTTGACCTATTCTTATGGTAAAATTGCTGTCGAACAGGCCATTGAAGCGATGATTTCGGCACATAATTTGGTGTAAACTTGACAAAATGTCGATCTTTTATCCACGTAACAATCATAACAAAGCATAGAATAGACTATCGAGGGATTCTTTTCATCCCTGTCAAGCAAGGTCGTGTATTCTAGTGTCAAATTTGACCCTAATATAAGGGAATGTTAGAATAAATTCACTTGCTTAAAATAATGAGGTGAAAATTTGAAAAGAAACAACAGATCACTTTTCGCCATCATTGCATTCA
>CARZYU010000037.1:1277-5284 GCA_949113215.1 uncultured Bacilli bacterium
AGCGACACTTTTTCTAAATGGAAAAAATACGCAGAATCAAACGAAAGTAATGAAGGACAACAAGAATTTACAAGAAGAGAAAAGTGAGACAACCGAACGTAGAGAACTCTTTGCCTATCAAAAAGAGAACGATACGACAAATGAAGCAGTAACTTCGAAAGAAGATGGAAAGAATAAAGAGGTCGATGTCAATTTGGTTGCCAATGGAGCATCGATGGTAGAGGTCAGTAAAATACCTTATGCGGTCTTACGAAAGGAACCTATCGTTTACGATGGCCTTACTCTGCGACAATTAGCGGATAAACTGAATCGCTCCCTTGCTTCCACGCTTGCTGGGTATGGAGAAATGATCGGTAGCTATGCCCTTCAAAGAGGAGTGGATCCTTATATGGCAGTTGCCATCATGCTCCATGAAACAGGATGTAGTTACAGCTGTAGTTCTTTGGTGACACAGTGTAACAACGTAGGAGGACAAAAAGGTGGACCTAGTTGTGGCGGAGGGGCTTATAAGGCATACCCTACTTTGGAGGAAGGAATCCAAGGGTTTTTAGACAACTTAGCAAATAACTACATTGCCAATGGACTGACGACACCTGAGACCATCGGGCCAAAATATGCAGCAAGTACCGTATGGTCATCCAAAATTCTAAGTTACATGGATAAAATTAGAGCCGCGTAAAGAAAGAGGGGAGAGATTCCCGTCTTTTTTTGTCTAAATTTTATAGAGTAAATTGTTCCTAAGGACGATTTTTCTTGAATATGCTTTCTTAGGAGATGCATATGAGAACAAGTAAGGGAACAGGACTCACGGATCAAGAAGTAGTAGAATCTAGAAAAAAATATGGAAGCAATGCGTTAGTGGAACGAAAGAAAGAAAGCTTCTTTCATCAATTTTTAGCAAGCCTTGGCGATCCAATCATTCGCATTTTGTTGATTGCCTTAGGAATTAAGACGGTCTTTCTCATTCAAAACTTCGATTGGTTTGAAACAGTCGGAATTGTCATTGCCATTTTCTTAGCGTCTTTCATTTCAACGCTATCAGAATATGGGAGTGAAAAGGCTTTTTTGAAGTTACAGGAAGAATCCTCTAAGATCACTTGTTTGGTAAAGAGAAATGGAAAGGTCATCGAAGTGGGAATCGATGAGGTGGTTGTGGGAGATTTGGTTCTTCTTGGAATGGGTGACCGGGTCCCTGCCGATGGTATTTTAGTGGAAGGACGTCTTTCCGTCGACGAATCCAGCTTGAACGGAGAAAGTAAAGAGGCTTACAAGGAAGCAGGAAGTGAAAAAGACCAGTTATTCCGAGGTAGTGTCATTTATTCCGATCATGGTTTGATGCAGGTAATGAAAGTAGGCCAGGATACCTTTTATGGACGAATCTATCATGATTTACAAGAAAAACAGCCAGAAAGTCCGTTGAAACTTCGCCTTCGTCACTTAGCAAAGATCATCAGTCGTATTGGCTATATTGGAGCAATATTGGTAAGCCTTTCTTATTTGTTTCACGTCATTGTTTTGGACAATCAATTTGATCATGTCAGGATGTTGGAAACGATTACGAACTTTCCCGTCATTTCAGGGCATATTCTCTATGCTTTGACCTTAAGCGTTACGATCATCGTCGTTGCCGTACCAGAAGGTCTTCCGATGATGATTACTTTAGTACTTTCTTCCAATATGAAGCGAATGTTAAAGAATCATGTTTTGGTACGAAAATTGGTGGGGATTGAAACGGCTGGAAGTGTCAATATTCTCTTTACGGATAAAACGGGTACCCTTACCAAAGGTCAGCTTGAGGTAACAACCTTGGTGGATGGAGAAAATACCCAGTATGAAAGTTATCAAGAACTACCAAATCGTTATCAAAAAGTGATCGCTTATTCGATGGTAGGAAACAACAGCAGTCATTACGATTTGGAAAAGGGTCATGTCGTGGGAGGTAATAGTACGGATCGAGCACTTCTTTCCTATGTTCCAAACAAGGATTTAAACGAACTTGAGGTGTTAAAAACGTTGCCTTTCGATAGTAAAAATAAGTATTCGGCAGCTTTGATCCGTTACCATTGTAGTAGTTATCTGGATAAAGAGGGAAAAAAGCGGTTGTTTCTTACGAAAAAGAGGATGGAAGAAAACTTAGCACAGGCGACGAAGAAAGGGATACGGGTTCTTTTGCTTGCGATCAGTGAAGAAACGGCGGTTTTAACGGATTTTCAAGATTTGACTTTCGTAGGACTCGTCTACATCAAAGATGAAATTCGGGAAAGCTCGATCGAAGGAGTTAAATTAGTGAGGGATGCACATATTCAAACCGTCATGATTACGGGTGATAATAAGGAGACAGCCAAAAGCATTGCGGAAGAAGTAGGACTCGTTACCAATTCGAATGATCTCGTTTTAACTACAGAAGAATTGAATTCCTTGAGTGATGAGGAATTAAAAGGAATTCTCAAAGATTTGAGGGTGGTAGCAAGGGCACTTCCAACGGACAAAAGTAGATTGGTTCGGCTTAGTCAAGAAGCAGGACTCGTCGTAGGAATGACGGGGGATGGGGTGAACGATGCTCCAGCTTTAAAGAAAGCCGATGTTGGTTTTGCGATGGGAAGTGGTACAGAAGTAGCCAAAGAGGCCAGTGAAATTGTGATTTTAGACGACAATTTTCTTTCTATCTCCAAAGCAATTTTGTTTGGTCGAACCATTTTTAAGAGTATTCGAAAGTTCATCATCTTTCAATTGACAGTCAATTTATGTGCAATTCTTTTGTCGATTGTCGGACCATTTATTGGGGTGGATACTCCAGTTACGGTCATTCAGATGTTGTGGGTCAATATGGTTATGGATACCTTAGCAGGAATTGCTTTTGCCTACGAACCTCCAGTGAAAGGTTATATGAAGGAGTATCCTAAAAAACGAGAAGAGTCTATTTTGAATCGTTATATGATGGGAGAGATTCTGTTTACGGGACTTTATTCGGCCGTTCTCTGTATTCTCTTTTTAAAACTTCCTTTCTTTCATCAATTCTTTCGAAACGCTTCCCAAGATCAATATTTCTTAACGGCTTTCTTTGGTCTTTTCATTTTTGTAGGAATCTTCAATAGTTTCAATGCTAGGACCGTTCGTTTGAATTTGTTCTGTCATATTTTTAAGAATCCCGTGTTTATGACGGTCATGTTGTTTGTAATCGTTGTACAAATTCTTTTAATCTACTTTGGTGGTGATCTTTTCCGTACAGCAGGTCTTACTGGTAGAGAACTTCTTACGATGTTGTGTCTTGCCGCTACGGTGATACCAGTTGATTTGATCCGTAAATTATTTCTTCGCTTTCAGGGAAAAACAGGAGGAGTTTAATACTTCTTCTTTTCTTTTGTTTTCAAATATAGTAAAATGAGCACTAGTGTGAGGTGAAGTGTATGATTCAGACCAATCATGTGACTTTGAAGTTTGGAAAGAGAACTTTATTTGAGGACGTCAATTTAAAATTCACACCAGGGAATTGTTATGGCTTAATTGGCGCCAATGGTTGTGGAAAAAGTACGTTTTTAAAGTTGTTAGCAGGAGAACTTGAGACGACCAGTGGAGAAATTACCAAGACCCAAGGGGAACGTATCGCCATGTTGAAACAGGATCACTATGCGTACGATGATAAGACAGTAATGGAAACTGTTATTATGGGAAATACAAGGCTTTACGACATTATGAAAGAGAAGGAAGTTCTTTATTCTCAGACAGAATTTAGTGAAGAAGACGGTATCAAAATTGCCAACTTAGAAGCAGAATTTTTAGAACTGGATGGTTGGAATGCCGAAAGCGATGCAGGAACGCTCCTTACCAATTTAGGACTAAGTACGGAAGTGTTTTCTTCCCTGATGCGTGAAATTCCAATCAAAGATCGTGTCAAAGTATTATTAGCGCAGGCTCTTTTTGGAAATCCCGATATATTACTTTTGGATGAACCAACCAACAACTTGGATCTTGTTGCTATCGATTGGTTGGAAGAATTTTTAATTGAA
>CARZYU010000037.1:5294-11196 GCA_949113215.1 uncultured Bacilli bacterium
CTGTCATTGTTGTATCTCACGACCGACACTTTTTGAATAAAGTTTGTACTCATATCGTGGATATTGATTATGGAAGAATGAAACTTTACATTGGAAACTACGACTTCTGGTACGAATCAAGTCAGCTTGCTCTTCGCCAAATGAAAGAAGCAAATAAAAAGAAGGAAGAAAAGATCAAAGAACTACAATCGTTCATTGCCAGGTTCTCCGCCAATGCTTCCAAATCGAAGCAGGCAACTTCCCGAAAGAAAATGTTAGAAAAAATTGAATTGGAAGAAATCGTTCCTTCTTCTAGAAAGTATCCGTTCATTGACTTTAAAATCGAAAAACCAGCTGGAAAAGAAATCTTAACGGTAGAGAAGATAAGCAAGGTGATCGATGGCAGAAAAGTATTAGACAATGTTTCCTTTATGGTTTTGAAGGGAGATAAAATTGCTTTTACTGGAAGTGATGATATTGCTAAGACAACGTTATTTAAAATTTTAATGGGAGAAATGGAACCTGATCATGGTAGAGTTATCTGGGGAAAGACGATCGTTCCTTCTTATTTGCCTCAAGACAACAACGAATATTTTCAACAATCGGAATCGATTATGAAGTGGATTTCTCATTACTATGACATTAACGATGAAACGGTTCTTCGAGGTTTCTTAGGTCGGATGTTATTTTCGGGAGATGAAGTATTTAAAGATGTTACAGTTTTATCTGGAGGAGAAAAAGCGCGATGCATGCTTTCCAAGATGATGCTTCAAAATCCTAATTTTCTAATCTTTGATGAACCAACGAACCACTTGGATCTTGAAAGCATTACTTCTTTGAACAAAGGAATGGAACGTTTTGAAGGAGAAATTTTATTTACGACCCATGACCATGAATTAAATCAGACCGTCGCCAATCGCATCATTGAGCTTCTTCCACATGGTTTGATCGATCGAAGAATGACTTACGATGATTATTTGGAACAACAAGAAAAGAAATAAAAAGCAATATCCCAATTGGATATTGCTTTATTGTTTGATGGCACCTCGTTCACAACGGTTTCCATAGGCATCAATTAGTTTTTTATCATCACGAATGCAGATGATTTCACAATGGTTTGGACAACGATTGCATTCAACCCCTCTCGTTTCAAAGGAGTGGTCTGTGACCTTAAAGTCAAACATTCTTTCTTGCCCAGTGTTTCTTGCTAGAATTGCGACACCGAGAGCTCCCATCAAATGTCCGATTTCATCGACGATGATGTCTTCTTTTAAAATGGTTTCAAAGGCTTTGACAACTCCTACATTTTTACTAACGCCACCTTGAAAGATGATTGGGCTTTTGATTTTTTTTCCTTTGCCAACGTTGTTTAAATAGTTTTGGGCGACACTGTTACAAAGTCCTGCGATGATGTCTTCTTTTTTGTATCCCATTTGAGCCTTGTGAACCAAGTCAGATTCAGCAAATACTGTGCACCTAGCGGCAATTTTCGTGGGATTTTTACTCGTTAAGGCAATTTTACCAAATTGTTCAACGGGAACATCAAGGCGTTTGGCTTGACTCGAAAGAAACGATCCTGTACCCGCTGCACAAAGAGTGTTCATCGCATAGTCGGTCACAATTCCATCTTCTAAGAGGATGATCTTAGAATCTTGTCCTCCGATTTCTAAAATGGTTTTGACATCAGGATACTTTGACATGGTTCCGACCGCATGGGCCGTAATTTCGTTTTTGATGACACTGGCTTCTAGGATGGTCCCAATGAGTTTTCTTGCAGATCCTGTGGTACCAACTGCTACGACGACAATATCTTTTCCTGCGATTTGCTTTTGTAATTCCCTCAGTAGATTTGTGACTGCTTCAATGGGATTTCCTTTTGTCCAAAGATAAGCTTTTGCTAAAATTTGATCCTCTTTTCCTATAATGATTCCTTTGGTGGAGATGGATCCAATATCAATTCCCAGATAACCTTTTTTCATGATTTTTTCTCCTTCCGCATTTTTAACATATCGTAAAAGGCTTCCAATCTTGTCTTGATTCCTTCTTCGGAGGTTTGGGTATCAAAAGAAAAGAAGATGATTGGCATATCCAAGTCACTGCTGATTCTTTGAATGATGGGCATGGCCCCAATTTCCGGAGTACAACCGAATGGTTTGATGTGAATGATTCCATCGTAGTTTTGTTTTTTCAACAATTTTACTCTGGCAACGTTGTCCATGCCATCGGCTCCGATTTGGTAGGTACAATACTTTTTAATCTGTTTTAAAAGACCTTTTACTTTAAAACGTTTGGTGACAAGCAAGTAACTGATGTCGGTAAATCGTTTGACTTCAATGTTCATTTTAGCAAGTTGTTTTTCTAAAAAATAGGAAGAGAAGGGTTCCATCGAAGTATATAACTCTCCAATGATTCCTACTTTTAGGCAGTTTTCTTCTTTTCGAACTGGTATTTTTTTCATTTTCCGTTTGTAGTGAAAGTACGACTTTGTAAGGGTGATAAAATGTTTTTTCTTGGTGAAGTTTTTCCACATTTCTTGTTGTAGATGAACAAAGGAGTTTTCTTCTATCTCAAATCCGATGTTGGCGCGGATGATCCGATCGATTCGATCCATGTAATTTATCATGAGTAGGGTCAAAAGTGTATAGTGGGCAAACTTGAAAAAGTGTAATTTAGGATTGATGCTTTTAAAGATGTGGTAAAGATAAGTGACGGTTAAATGGTCTTTGTCATTCAAACAAAAGAATTTGAAGTGATAACCTAAGTCTTTTAAAATTTGTTCTTGGACATCGGCATAGTAACCGAAGCGACAACCTCCTCCTGCTTGCATCAAAATGTTGGCACCCTGTTCCAATGCTTCGATGAAATTTCCTAAATTATATTTAAAAGGAAGACAAACAAAATCAGGGCTATACTTGCTCCCTAGTTCGACTGTTTTTTTGGTAATGGGTGGACATTCCACTACTTCTGCATGGGTGAGATGATTTAAAAGATACTTAATGGGAATGTAGTAATTTCCTAGGTGGGGAAAACTGATTACTTTTTTATTTTCCAACTGGATTCCTCCGTTTCTTTTTTTCTTTGATGATGTCAATGAAACTTTCGATTCGTGTCGTCAGTCCATTTTCCGAATTTAGTTCATCGATGATGAGGTTGATGATTGGTTTGTCCTTTATTTTATGAAGGCACATCTCATTGGTAAGAGAATCTGGTCCACAAGGGAAGGTCGTTAAAAGGATGATGCCATCGACTCTTTTTTTGTAATGAACGATCGCTCCTAAAAGTTCTTGATTGTAAGTCCAATAACTCTTGGGCGAAATGACTTTAGCTTCTTCCTCTAAGTTGCTTTCGTCGTAACAATCGGAATAGATGACGCTAACTCCCTCTTTTTCCAATAACGTTTGAATTTGTTTTCCAATGAGTTCGTCGTGAAGATTATACGGATGAGCGACCATGAGAATTTTTAGGTTATCACTTCTTAGCTTTTCCATTTGCTTTTTTAATTTCAGTGTTTGTTGTTGCTTTTGATAATGTAGGGCATCACGGTAAGCACTCATACTGTCAAAGTAAGAAAAACCTAGTTCCTTTCCCATGTCGAGAAAAGCGAATAATTCACTATCGTGATGATCGACATCGACGTTGTAATGAAGAATAGGAAGGTCTTGGAATAAGTTTTTGGTAAGGTCGTAAAGAGCACTGAAATTTGTACAAAGTTTTTCATGTTTATTTAGGCATGCAATTCTTGGTATTAATATGTAATCACATTTATCAATTAAATACTCTACATGTCCCATAAATATTTTTAAGGATAGACATGCTTCATCATCTAATTTTAATTTTCCTTTTTCTAAAGTTTCTAGATTTGTATCTGGACTGATGATAATATCAAATCCTAAATTTTCAAAGAAGTTTATCCATAAATTGCCATACTTATAAAACAATAATGCTTTTGGTATTCCTATTTTTATTCTATCGTTCATTTTCTTCTCCTCTAAAAAAGTATATTCATGATTTTTATTATCTAGTAGATACAATTTATGACAAAAAAATTTTGCTTGAAATTGCTTAGCTCTAACAGTATAAGAAAAGCGGAAAATCTTTTTGTGAAAAATGTCGTTAAAGATTTAGTTTACAAAAAGGTTAAATTTTGAGATAACATCCCGTTAAAATAAAATGAGGCTTTATTGAAGAAAGTTCCCGAAAAATAGAGGTAAAATATGTACATCTTTTCAAAATAGTGATATTATATGAACGAATTAAATTAAATTACTCCATTCAAAAGGACGGGAAGTTATAAAAATTTTTTTGAATATAGATAACGTCCCGCTAAATAAAGGGAATTATTATATGTATTTTGGCTTGATTTGTTGAAATTTTAGACTATTTTTTTAATAATCTAATTGAAAGATCAATATCGTCATTATTGATCTTTTTTATATGAAATTTATCTATATTGGATTGTCCAATAAAATTATGAGCTTCTTCATAAGGTGAAAAGTTATTTAAAGATAATCTAGGTGTTGAATTAATATGAGAAGCTATTAAGTAACAATCTTCTTGAGTGAGAGATGCAAAAGATGTACCCTTTGGAAGAATGTATCTAATATATTCATGATTTTTCTCAATAGATCCTTTTTGCCATGAGCAACTAGGATCACAATAAAATAACGAACATATTTTTTTACCAGTGTTAAAATCTATCTCGATACTTTCAGGATCAGAAAATTCAGTACCATTATCAGTTAAAATTACTTCAAATAGTCTTCTAAATTCATTTATACCTAATGTTTCTTTAAGAAAATTAAATATTTGTGTAACATATTTAGATTGTTTATAAGGAAGTAAATAAATAAGCATAAAATTGTATTTTCTAAATAAAAGAGTAAGAAAACATTTTCCGCCTTTACCTCCCTTAGTACCAATAACAGTATCCATTTCAACAATAGAGGCATTCGGATTATATTCTAAATAATCTTTGAAGTCAGAATAAAATCTACCAATTTTAATTCTAGGATTAGCTTTTTCTCTGTTTTCAGAAGTATTATATTCCTTATTAATTCTAAATTTGACTTTTCTTTGTAAATCAATATTTCTAACATTTAAGATACCTAAATCAATATATTTATAGAAAGTAGATTTAGAGAAAGGTAGAACATTAGAATGAGAAATAAAAACATGATTAACAGAATGATGTTTGTGAATCATTAAAGGAGAAACAACATCGTTAATGGAAGCAATTTCTTCTTTTGTAATTTTAAGATGACTTCTAGATTTAATTAAAGTTTTTTTGTATTCATTATAAGCAACATCATGAGAATAAGAATATCTTATTTTATGACAAGAGTTAAATTTAGAACATCCATTACAAACATAGGGAGGTTTTGATTCAAAACAACAAGGCTGATTATTACAGTTAGAAGTAGTTCTTAAAAATCGATGTTTTCTAACCTCATCGGATATAGTTGTTCTATCTTTATGAATTCTGTTTCCAATTTTAGTAAAATTATAATTATTGTTTAAAAATTCTTGAATTATACATCTATCTTCAAAAGATAAATGTTTGTATTTTTTAGCTTTCATAATAAGCTCCTTTCCTATAAGCCAAAATACGGTTATTTATTTTAGCATTTTTAAGGATGTTTAACAAATAAAGATGAACTTTATTTGATTTAATATTTTAATAGGAACAAATAAGTCAAGGGTCAAGATGAACTCATTACACTCGCCCTTGACTTATTATTTTGAAAGGAACTCCCCACTAAGTTTCTAAAGTTAATCTCCCACTAGTAAAAAAACGGGAAGTTAAATAAAAAGCTTACTTAACGAAAAGGACTCTAAAGATCTAGATGAAATCATAGAGGGGGATAAAATCATGCAAGAGTATCGAAAAGATTCCTTAGAAGCAAGTGAAGACGAAAAAATCATT
>CARZYU010000038.1:0-240 GCA_949113215.1 uncultured Bacilli bacterium
GGTGGAGCAGCCTATATCAATGCTTCTAGTACTTTAATGGCTCCAAGTGAAACGAAGGGATCCATTCTTTCCGTCTTTAAACAGAAGATTAAATTATTTGCATCCAGAGAAAACTTAAGCGAGATGCTATCACATAGTGATATTAATCTGGAAAGTATAGGAGAGAAACCAACCGCTTTATTTGTCGTTATTCAGGATGAAAAGAAAACATATCATTCTTTAGTTACAATTCTATTAAAG
>CARZYU010000038.1:250-3875 GCA_949113215.1 uncultured Bacilli bacterium
TCATTCCCTGGCAACGATTTTAATTAAGCAAATCTATGAAACGTTAATTAGCGTGGCCCAACGTCATGAAGGAAAATTGCCTGTTCGTACCAATTTCTTGTTGGATGAGTTTGCCAATATGCCACCATTAAAAGATGTCACGACGATGATTACAGCAGCCCGTTCAAGACAAATTCGTTTTACGATGATTATCCAGAACTTTGCTCAATTAGATGAAGTTTATGGAAAAGAGAATGCTGAAACGTTACGTGGTAACTGTGGAAACTTAATTTATTTGGTAACGACAGAGTTGAAAGCTTTGGAAGAAATTTCTAAAATGTGTGGAGAAGTAAAATCAAAGAAAGATGATAAAACAGCATCGACACCACTGGTTACCATCAGTGATTTACAACGTATGAAAGAAAACGAAGCAATTATCTTAAGGCTTCGGATGTCTCCATTTAAAACAAAGTATACTCCAGATTATAAGATTGATTGGGGAAAGAAATATCCTGTTGCCACTTATCCACATCGAGAAAAATCAGAAGTGAAAACCTTTGATGTGCGAGAATTTGTAAAAGAAGAAAAGAGAAAAAAATTATTTGAAATGATGGAAGAGGCCAACGGAGGAACAAATCCAAATGGTACAGCAGGAATGCCTTATGCAATGCCAAATATATTCCATCCACAGGCTGGAGGTGGAAGAATGACAAATGAAATGATGGGAACAAATCAAGGATCAATGGGAACACCAGGAGGAAACGATTTCTTTGGACCATATCCACCAGTAAAGCCAGTAGAAAATAGGCCAATCGAACCATCAAAGCCAGTGGAACCACTTAAAGAGACCAAGAAAGATTTCAACTTTGATGTAGATGCCTTAGTGAAAAAGATTGAAGCAGAAGTGGCAAAGCTTGAAGAAGAGGAAAAACCTCAAGAGACACCAAAAGAAGAGTCTGTTAAAGAAGAGAGTAAGAAACAGGAACCAAAAGAAAAAGAACCTTCTTGGAATGATGAATTGGTTCAAAAAATTGAAAAAAGATTAGAATCGATGGAAGAGAAGGATGAACCATCCGTTCCAAGTTCCACAGAAGAGATCATTCATAAAGTAGAAGAGAAAATTGAAAAAGAAGAACAACCTGAGGTTGTAAAACAAGAAATAGAGATAGAAGATCAACCGAAGGAATTGGAAACAGAGATTCAGGAAGAGAAGCAAGAAGAAATTGTCGAAACCAAAGAACCAGAAAATCCAGTTTTCCTTGATGATGAGGAAGATGATGATAAATTCTTTGATGATTTCTTTGATGACGATGATGAATAGGAGAGGAGAAAGATAATATGAAATTTTGGAATGACTTAAATACTGATTTAAAAAAGAAATTAAGACTGTTTGCCATTATCATAGGAGCAGTTTTAGCAGTTATCTTCCTCATCATTTTATTGATGAGAGTTGTAAACAAACCGACTCCTTCCTATACTTTAGCAGAACGAGAAATGAAAAATGCGGCAGTAGCTTATTATCAAAAGAATGCTAGTTCTTTACCAACCAACAATAATGGAATAGTTACGGTTTCTTCCAATACTTTAGTAGCTGAAAAATATATGAAAGAACTCTCTAAATTAGTTCCTGGTAATGTAAGCTGCTCTGGAGAAGTGACTGTTATCAAAAATGGAGAACATTATCTTTATGCTCCAAAGTTAGACTGTGGAGATGCTTACAAAACAAATAGTTTACAACAATATATGACTTCTCATGTGACAACCTCTGGGAATGGAATTTATGCGATGAATCAGGGCTATGTTTATCGAGGAGAAAAAGTAGCTAATTATTTAAATTTAAATGGTAAAAAATGGCGAATTGTCAAAATGGATGGTAATGGAGTTATCACATTGATTTATCAAGATAGTTTTACTTCTGCAATATGGGATAATCGGTATAATGCAAATACGAAACAAAATGATGGTTATAATGATTTTAATATCAGTAGAATCAAAGATACTTTAACAAAAGTTTTTGAAGGAACCGGTTACAGCAAAAACGAAAGACTGTTTGATGATAAAAGTAGAGAAAAATTGATTCCTTACCATCTATGTCATGGAACGAGATCTTCCTTTTCTGATGTTAATGATGGATCCTTGGAATGTTCAGAAATAGTAGAAAATCAATATATTGGATTACTTCCATTGAGTGATTATCTTAATGCCAGTTTAGATTCCAATTGTCATACTGGAAAAGATTTCTCTTGTCAAAACTACAACTATCTATATCGATCTGAACCAGAGTGGTGGACGATGACCAAAGTGCCAGATACGAACTATAAAGTATTCTATATTACTAATTCTGGAATCGCAACTTCTAGTGTTGCTTCGGAAGAGCATAATTTAAGACCAGTTGTATTTTTAAATGCAAGTGCAAGCATTATTGCTTCTGGTACGGGAACAGCTACCGATCCATTTGTTTTACAATAAGAGCGTAATGCTCTTTTTTTCTTGGAAATAGCACCGTTCTTTTCATCAAGCATATACTATGATTAGAGGTGGATTTATGTACAACTCTATTTCTATAACGGATCTTAAAAGATTACAGTCTCAGAATCGTAGACTAATGATCATTGATATCCGTGATAAGTATCAATTTTTACTGGAGCATATACCTTTGGCAAGCAATATACCAATGAACTTTCTTCTCATTCAACCAGAACAATATCTAGATAAAAATAACACGTACTATATCTACTGTGAATATGGATCACGCAGTAAACGGGTCTCGGAAGAACTCTCTAAATTAGGTTACAAAGTCATAAACGTAGATGGTGGTTACCAAGCATATAAACTTGGATAATCTCCATCTTTTTTTGTGAAACTAGTTCATCTTTTTAAGAATGGATTGCGAATAATAAAAGTAGAGGTATTTATATGCCAATGAGCAGTAGAAAGATGGTGAAACGATGAATGAGTTAGTGTTAAATGAAACTGAAAAAATAGAAAATATAATATATAAAGTAAGAGAAAGACAAGTGATGCTTGATAGTGACTTAGTTAAATTATATGAGGTGGAAACAAAAAGAATTAACGAGGCTGTAAAGAATAATTCAGACAAATTTTCAGAAAGGTTTTCATGGAAGTTAACGAATGAGTAAGCCAGGATTTTTTGGTCGAAAATTTCGACTAAAAAACATTAAGACGCGTGGAGGAAAATTTAAAAATCCCAGGGTTTTTACTGAACAAAGTGTTGCTATGATTACCATGATTTTGAAGTCATCAATTGCAACTGAAGTAAGTGAAAATAAGGATAAAGGTTTCCAAAAGTATAATCAACTGATCTTTAAAGTGTATTTAGATTATGTCTTTTGCTTTTAAAATGATGAGATAAGTACTATAATAAGAATAGGTGATAGAGTGGAAGAATTCATAAATGATCTCGTCGGTCATGTGATGCAGAATCTACAATTATTGGGACCTCTTTTTGGTTTTTTCTTAGTTTTGTTAGAATCGATTGTTCCAGCCTTACCTCTTAGTGTTTTTATTGCTTTGAATGTAGGATCTTATGGTTTTCTTTTTGGTTTTTTTCTTTCTTATTTAGCAACTTGTGTTGGATGTATTCTTTCTTATCTTTTCTTTCATTACATAGGAAAAAAAGAATCAT
>CARZYU010000038.1:3885-11029 GCA_949113215.1 uncultured Bacilli bacterium
GAGGAAATTCGTAAAGAGAGGATCCAAATTATCTCACATGTTAAAAAGAGTAGAGAAAATATCATTTTCTAATTTGGTATTGATTGTAGCACTTCCATTTACTCCTGCTTTCTTAGTTAATATTGCTTGTGGTATAGCCCAAATCAAACGAAAGAAATACTATATGGCTCTATTCCTTGGAAAGTTATCCATTGTCTTTTTTTGGAGTTTTATTGGGAAAAGTTTATTAGAAAGTATTACAGACATTGGGGTTATCATAACCGTATCGATTCTTTTATTACTGATGTATGTTTTATCGAAGTTGGTATCTAAAAAAATGAAGTTAGAGTAGGTGATTTTATGGAATATGTTATAGTAGGGTTACTAGTATTGATTTTAATTTTTGTGGTTATTTCTCTTTTTCGAAATAGTAATGAAAGCAACATTACAGAACGACTGGGAAAGTTAGAGGTATCTTTAACAAAGGATATGAGTGATTTTCGAAATGATATGAATGGAGATCTTCAAAATCAATTTTCGAAATTAAGTGATACCGTCGAAAAGCGTTTGATTTTAATCAATGAAAAAACGAATGAGAAGTTGAATGAAAACTTTGATAAGACCAATAAAACATTTTTATCGGTATTGGAGCGTTTGGGAAAGATTGATGAAGCTCAGAAGAAGATAGAACATTTATCGACGGATATTGTATCTCTACAGAGTATTTTAACGGATAAGAAAAGTCGGGGAATCTTTGGAGAAGTGAATTTAAATCATATTCTATCAAACGTCTTTGGAGAAAAGAACGATCGTATTTATCGCTTACAATATACGTTACCTAATAAGATGATTGCCGATTCTGTTTTATTTGCACCAGAACCCTTAGGAACGATTGTAATCGATTCCAAATTTCCTTTGGAACATTATCAATTGATGGTAGATAAAAGTTTATCGGATAGTGACCGAGGACAATATGAAAAATTATTTAAAACAGATATGAAGAAACACATTGATGCCATTGCGAGTAAATATATTTTGCCACCAACGACAGCAGATCAAGCAATTCTTTTCTTGCCGGCAGAAGCTATTTTTGCCGAAGTAAATGCTTATCATCAAGACATTATCGATTATGCTTATAAGAAACATGTTTGGATTACTTCTCCCACAACCCTCATTAGTACATTGACGGTTGTGCAAATGATTATGAAAAACATGGAACGTGATAAGTATACCTCAATCATTCATGAAGAATTAAATAAACTTGGTTTAGAGTTTGCTCGTTATAGAGAACGTTGGGATCATTTATCCAAAAGCATTCAGGCAGTCACAAAGGATGTCGAAAATGTATCCATTACAACGGACAAAATTACAAAGAAATTTGATTTGATTAATCAAGTTGAAGTAGCTGAATTAAAGGAGAGTCACAATGAAGAAACTTAATTATGTTATGATATTTTTATTTATTTCTATCGATCTTTGGTATGTTGTAGATCAATTGGTAAAAGGAGATACTTCTCGTTTGTTAGTGGCCGCAGCTGTTATTCCTGTTTTAATGGGACCATGGCTCATCAAAAAGATCTTTCATTATGAAATGAATGACACCTTAACATTTGTCTATCTCTTATTTACCTTCTGTTGCGTTATTTTGGGAAGTGTCTTAAATCTTTACAACCGTCCTGAAACCCAAGGATTTGATAAGTTGACTCATTTTATTTCAGGATTCTTAACATCGTTTCTTGCTTTGATTGTGTTGAAACACTCTAAGATAAAGAACAGCCCTATGTGGTTCAATATCGTCTTTATTTTAGTTTTCAGTATGGCAATCGGAGCATTCTGGGAATACTTGGAATTTGCAAGTGATAACATTTTAGGAGGTAATACCCAGCATTATTTGGAAACAGGAGTAGGAGATACAATGTGGGATATGATCGTTGCCTTCTTTGCCAGTCTACTCTTTAATGCTTATTATTACTTTAAAAGCAAAACGAAACCAAATCATTTTGAAAAAATGATGAAAACACTTTAACGTGTTTTCTTTTTTTGAATCATTTATAAAACTGGAATAAATTTCCACACCTATCATTGCGGAATTCTTCTACTATCTTACTATAATACAAAAGAGATAATTACAATAATAAATAATATTAAACAAGATGTTTTAAATACTAGAAATAAAATTATTTATAATTCTAATAAGGAATTAATTAATTTATACTTTAGAATTGGAAAAACAATAAGTCAAAAATCTAGTTATGGTAAAAATTTTGTTGGAATTTTATCCACGTCTTTAAAAGTGGATTTTCCAAATGTAACAGGTTTTTCTGAAAGAAATTTATGGAGAATGAAAGCATTTTATGAAAAATATAAGAATTTAACAATTCTGCCACCAGCAGTGGCAGAATTACCTTGGACACATAATTATATACTTTTGGAAAAAATAAAAGATAACGAAGAAAGAATTTGGTACGCCGAAGAATGCTTAAAAAATAGTTGGTCTAAAACTATTCTTATTCATCAAATTGAACTAGATTTATATAGCAGAAAAAAATTAGCTCATAAAATGACTAATTTCAAAGAACAAATAGGGATAAAAAATAATGTGGATTTAGCGCAGGAGATAATAAAAGATCCTTATATTTTTGAATTAGAGGGCCTTAAAGAAAATTTTATAGAAAAAGAATTAGAAGAAAGAATGGTTGAAAAAATTAAAACAGTACTGTTAGAATTAGGAAAGGGGTTTAGCTTCGTTGGGAATCAATATAAAATAAGTACAGATAATAATGAATACTTTTTAGATTTATTGTTTTATCATTTAGATTTAAGATGTTATACTGTTGTTGAACTTAAAAACACAGAATTTAAGCCAGAATATATTGGTCAACTAGGGTTTTATGTAAAAGCAGTTGATAATACTTTAAAAAAGGAAATGGATAACCAAACAATAGGATTACTATTATGCAAAGAAAAAGATAAACTATCTGTAGAATGGGCTCTTGATATGATTAGTGCTCCAATAGGAATAGCATCTTATGAACTTAACAAATATATTCCAAAGGATATATTAGAGAAATTACCAACTGAAGAAGATTTAAATCTTCATATCGATATAAATGAGTAATGTCACTTGGTAGCTACAATTGATCTAGCAAAACTATATGAGTGTGCTAATGGGGCAAAAATCATTAATTTGTCTGTTAAAAGGCATATAAATAGCCTGACGGAAGAAGAAAAGTGATCATGAGAGCAGGAGAAATTATGTCAGAAAAGTTATCTGCTCCTGAAAAAGTTTAAAAGAATTAGATAAATAAAATGATTCATGAAGTTAGATCATCTTTAGCACATAATAGATCGTTTAGGAGACTTTGTCTCTTTTTTTGTTTTTTCCTCTGTATAAAAAAATGTTCTTTTTTATATACTTATAATAAGGTGAATAGATATGAGCCGCATCTTTTTTTTCTTACTTGGATTTGGATTAACTGTCGTAGGGTTTACTTACATTATTCTTTACATGAATTTGTTTTCTCTTGGTTATACTATGGAGGAATACCTGTTATTTTTAGTAAAACAACCAGAGTGTCTTTTTTCTGTGATTGGGTTATTCATCATTACACTTACTATTTTTAAGAAGGGTGGAAAACAGTATGATATACATTTATGATATTCTTTTGAACTTTATGGATTTGAAAGATCCATGCGAATTTTACGAATGGGATCAAAACGATGAAATTGAGCATGTGAAAAAAATTCCTTTGTTTCGAGTGACGAAAGATACCATGAAGATAGTAGAAGAAAATGATTTTATTCTATCAGAGATTGTGGATCAAATTAAAGATCGTACCGAAATTTATGGTAGAAACGATATTCATTTCATTCCCTATGCTTGTCTTTTTTCCGATGGAAGACATTGTATTGCATTAGAATTTGATGAAGAGGGAAGAAGTATCTACAAAAGTACATTGTTACTGGATGAAGAGGAAGAAATTTTAGACATTGCCGATCGTCTTGATATTCAAGAATTTACCATAGAAGTAGTAAAAAAAATCAAGGAAGATGATTTCCTTACCCGAAAGGAAAAGAGAATTCGCTTCTTTCTACAACATGAAATAGAAGATGCTTATCAGAAGAATGATTGGAATAAGTTACAATATCTCTATGCCGAATATGCCGAAGAAGAGGTAAAAGATACCAATGAAGTATATCATCATTTAGTGGGAAGTTTAAATCAACTCTTAAATGAGAAGCATTACAAATTGTATCAATTATTAAAATTATCCCATAGCAATAAAAAATAGATTACTTAATGTAATCTATTTTCATGTGTTCTTTGACTTGTTTCATCACAGTTTCTGCTTTTTGCTTTGCTACCTTGTTTCCTTCTTTTAAAATAGCCTCGACTTCTTCTGGATGATTATCATAATAAGCTCGTTTCTTGCGAATTGGTTCTAAGAACTCTTGCATGTGAAGGATGAGTTCTCGTTTACAATTAACACAACCACGGTGTCCTTTTTGACATTCTTCACAAACAATTTCAAGATTTTTTTTGTTGACTAACTTGTGATAATAGTAAACCATACACTTTTCAGGATTAGCAGGATCATCTTTGTGAATTTTATCTGGATCCGTCATAGCATTTTGAATTTTTTTCGTAATCGTCTCATCGTCATCTACCAGATAAAGAGCATTTCCAAGACTCTTTCCCATTTTTTCGTTTCCATCCAATCCCTTGATCCTTGGTGTTTCACTTAAAAGATGTTCTGGTTCTTTTAAGGTTTCTCCATAAATGTGATTGAATTTTCTTATGATTTCTTTTGTTTGTTCAATCAAAGGAAGTTGATCTTCTCCAACTGGAACTAAATCGGCTTCAAAGGCTGTAATGTCTGCTGCCTGGCTAACAGGGTAACCCACAAAACCATAGGTGACACTTTCTCCATCATTTCCAAATAACGCTTTTTTTTGGGCGATTTCGGTCTTTACCGTAGGATTTCGATAAAGTCTGGCCATCGTAACCAGATTGGAATAATAGACGGTCAGTTCTGCAATTTCTGGAATGGTAGATTGGATAAAGAGATGAACTTCGTTCGGATCAATTCCAATCGACAATAAATCTTTCGCAATACCAAGAACATTATCATGAACTTTTTCAGGATCGTTAAAGTTATCAGTAAGGGCTTGTACATCGGCTATTTCAATGAATGTTTCGTAATCTTTTTGTAGTTTGACCCAATTTCCAACTGCTCCAAATAAATGTCCTAAGTGAAGTGGTCCAGTCGGACGAATTCCTGTCAAAATCGTTTTTTTCATACTTTCACATCCCTTGGAACTATTTTATCATGAAATAAGAAAAGGAAGAAGAAAAACGTGTTCTCGGTATAAACGTTTGACAAATAGCACAATTTAAAAGTATAATCAAACTAGAAAACGTGGATAAAGAAAAGTAATTTGGATTTCTTTCTTCAAGAGAGCTGAAGCTTTGGTGGAATTCAGTAGGAAGAACCAGACGAAGAACACTTTGGAGTGCTTAAAGAAGCCAAGTAGACTAAGCCGGTAGTTCCGTTATCACTTTGAGGAGATCATAAAGATAAATTGGGTGGTACCGCGGATAGATAACATTCGTCCCTTTGGAGGATGTTATTTTTTTGTTCATAAAAAGGAAAGGAGAAAAGTATGGCTCAAGTATTTTCCATCTATCAAGAACCAAAGGAAAAATTAGATCGTATTTTGGATTGGGAGCTTCAGGATCGTTATATTCTTAGCACCAAAGAAGAGGTATGTGCTTTTTTGAGAGAGAAGGGGATTCTACTAGATATTCTGCCTGCCAATTCCGAAAAAGAAAACCTAACTTCTTTCTGTGATGCGCCAAGTTTAACCTTTGAAGGATTTCAGTTGAAGTTTTTAAGTGTCAAGGAAGAATTTTGGAATCAAGAAGAAAATTTCTTAAAAGTAGCATTGTATGAATATGCTTGTTATTTAATTCATAGACGTTATTTTGAATATATGACTTTTCCTATGGCTCAAGAAGCTCCAACGTTTCAAACGCCAGAAGAACATGTTGGATATCGTTATGCTACAGAGAAAAGAGAGTATGAGTACTTACACAAAACGACGGCTTCTACCTTCGCGCAAGATAAAGCAGCCTGTTATTTAGTAGGACGTTTTTGTGGAAAAACAATTACAAAAGAAGATTTTCAATCATTACAAGAATCAAAGGAACAGGATACTCCTAACATTGTTCCAATCGTAAGAAAGTGAGGATGAACGAAATGAAAAAAGTAGAAGTAAAAACATTATTTCAACATACGGAAGAATATTTGGAAAAAGAAATCCAATTAGAAGGGTGGATTCGAAATCATCGAAGACAAAAGGAATTTGGGTTTATCGATTTTAGTGATGGAACATTCTTTGAGTCTATCCAAATTGTCTACGAAAACAACCTTCCAAGTTTTGAAGAAATTACGAAGTATCGAGTAGGATCTAGCATTCAAGTAAAAGGAATCCTAATGAGATCTCCAAAAGAAGGGCAACCTTTTGAATTAGTTGCCAAAGAAGTTACGTTATTAGGAGATTGCCCTGAGGATTATCCGATTCAACCAAAACGACATACGAGAGAATTTTTAAGAGAAGTTGCTTATCTTCGTCCTAGAACGAATTTGTTTCAAGCTATTTTTAGAGTTCGTAGTGTGACAGCAATGGCCATTCACACCTATTTTCAGAATCATGGTTACCTTTACTTTCATTCTCCTATCATTACAACGGCGGCTTGTGAAGATGCCGATCAGATGTTTAAAGTGACCACTCTCGATTTGGATCGTCTTCCCAAAGTAGAAGGAAAGACTGACTTTGGTAAAGATTTGTTCAAAAAATCAGCGTATATTACAGGGTCAGGACAACTTCATGGGGAAGCATTTGCGATGGCTTTTCGTAAAATCTATACCTTTGGACCAACGTTTCGAACAGAAAACTCCAATACGAAAATTCATGCGAACGAATTTTGGATGATCGAACCAGAGATTGCTTTTTGTGATTTGGACGAATTGATGGACATCGAGGAAGATATGTTGAAGTTTGTAGTATCTTACGTCTTAGAACATTGTAAGGAAGAAATGGAATTCCTCAACAAATTTGTTGAACCGGGTTTAAAAGAAAAATTAGAAAAATTGTGTCAAGC
>CARZYU010000039.1:0-7718 GCA_949113215.1 uncultured Bacilli bacterium
TCTTGGTTATTGTGAAAAAAAAGGATTTGAAAAAGAATTAGAAAAGATGACAGAAGAAATTATTACCTTTTTGAAAGGGGATAGTTCTCACGTTAAAAAGAGGTTAGAAGAGGAGATGCTTCTAGCTAGCGAAGCACTCAACTACGAAAAGGCCCAAGAATTA
Organism: uncultured Bacilli bacterium; assembly: GCA_949113215.1. Classification (GTDB taxonomy): domain Bacteria; phylum Bacillota_I; class Bacilli_A; order RF39; family UBA660; genus CARZYU01. Next base: position 164 of record CARZYU010000039.1, read on the forward strand.
AAAGAAATGTTAGATGATATTAACATTACGTTAGAGAAGCAAAAAATCGATTTGAACAAGAATTACAACTTTGATTTATTTGCTTATTATCAGGATAAAAACTATCTTTCGGTACAAGTGTTCTTTATAAGAGATGGACTTCTTTTTGGAAGACATGGGGATATCTTTCATACGATGGGAAATCCCGAAGAAGAACTTTTGGAGTATATGGTCAAGTTTTATGAAAAAAATTCCATATTGCCAAAGGAGATTGTCATACCAAATACTTTAGATGAAGAACTCATCAAAGAGTATTTCCAAATAAAGGTAACCGTGCCATTCCGAGGACAATTACGTAAACTACAAGAGATGGCTACGGAGAATTGTCGTATTGCTCTATCGAATCAAGAAGAAGCTCTGGGGCAAGATGAAAAGCAGCGAATGGAAGCTTTAGCTGAGTTAAAAGGGTTGTTACAAGTTTCCAAGGTATCACGAATGGAGGCCTTTGATAATTCTCATTTGTTTGGAACGTTCTATGTAGGTGGAATGGTTGTCTTCGATGATTTTCTTCCTTTGAAGAACGAATACCGAAAATACAAAATCTCGACTGATGTGAAAGATGATTTAGGAGCAATGAGGGAAGTCCTCTATCGTCGTTATTATAAGATTCTAATGGAAAATTTAGAAAAACCAGATCTTATTTTGATGGATGGTGGTATGTTACAAGTAAACGTCGCGAAAGAAGTGTTGGAAAGTCTTCACTTAGAGATTCCTATCCTTGGATTAAAGAAAGATAGTAAGCATCGAACCAATCAATTGATTGATCAAGAGGGACGAGTTTTGGAAGTGAAATCAGATAGTAATCTATTCTTATTTCTTTCGAAGATTCAAGAAGAAGTTCATCGTTATGCGATCAGTTATCATAGGAATATCAAAAGCAAAGGAACACTTGCAAGTCTTTTGGATGTGATTCCAGGAATTGGGGAACAACGAAGAAAAGATCTTCTTCGTAAATTTGGATCGTTAAAAAAGATGAGAGAAGCATCCTTGGAAGAGTTACAGGTCGTAGTAGGAAAAGAAGCAGCAGAACACTTAAAAAATTATTTGGAAGATTTAGGAGGAACACATGAAGCATAGTAGGGGATTTACGTTAGTAGAATTGTTGGCAACCATTACTATTTTGGGTATTATTTCTTCGATTGCGGTTGTTTCCGTAACCAAGTATTTGGAACAAGCAAAAAAAAGTACTTATGCAGATTTGGAAACAACAGTATACAATGCAGCAAGAGATTATTTGATTTCTCATCCCGAAGAATTGGGAAGTGAGGGAACAGACAAAGCTCCTACGATTACGATTGTCCCTTTGAGGGTTTTAATTGACGATGAGCAAGTGGATCGATTAGGAGATCCTAACGAGAAGGGGAAATATCTAGTGGACCTTCCAATGACCAAAGGGGAAACTTTTATCTCCCGTTTGGATGATTCTAGTTATGTTGCAGTGTTTCGTTATCAAAATGAAGCAGGTGGAAAAAATTTGAATTTGTATTACAAAGTATGTTTAAGAGGCGCTTCTTATCAGGAACGTGGAGGAGAACTTTCTCCTAATACTTCTTTTAACAACATTGGGGATGATATCAAGGGGTGTCTTAGCGAAAATGGCGATTATGATTTAGCAACAAAAGTAGGAGGGTGAGTTATCGTGAGTCACATTCAAATTATGGATGAACTTTTGGCCAATAAGATTGCAGCTGGAGAAGTTGTGGAAAAGACGATGAATGTTGTCAAAGAACTCGTCGAAAATAGCATTGACGCTTTGAGTGATGAGATTCGAATTGATTTGATTGATTCAGGAGTCAAGAAAATAGTTGTAACAGATAATGGTATTGGTATGAGTGAAGAAGATGCCAATTTGGCATTTTTGCGACATGCAACGAGTAAACTGGTAAAGGAGGAGGATTTGTTCAAAATCCGTTCTCTTGGATTTCGTGGGGAAGCGCTTCCATCCATTGCCTCCGTCTCGGAAGTGACCTTAAAGACTTCTGATGGAATGGTCGGAACGGAACTTCATCTTTCGGGAGGAATTGTTACTTCTAAACAAAAAGGAGCTCTAAGAAAAGGAACTTCTGTGACCGTAGAAGACTTATTTTACAATACTCCAGTACGTCTTAAGTATTTGAAAAATCTTTATACCGAACTTGCGAACATTGTCGATTATGTGAATAAGATGGCTCTATCTTACCCCAACATTAAATTTGTTCTTACGAATAACGATAAGGTATTGTTGAATACCGATGGCTCTGGTAACTTACTGAAAGTGATCCACAAAATTTACGGTGTTAATACGGCGAAACGAATGATTCCCATTGCGATGGAAACCAACGATTATGAACTATCGGGATACGTGAGTTATCCTGAGATTATGAAATCGAATCGTAATTCTTTGACGGTCTTTGTCAATGGACGGTTGATTCGTAACAATGAATTGAATAAAGTGATTACGGATGTTTATCATAAGTATATGCCACCCGATAAGTATCCCGTCGTCGTTTTAAAACTGACGGTTGATCCTAGTTTAATTGACGTCAATGTGCATCCAACAAAGATGGACATTAAGTTCTCAAAAGTGGTAGAATTAAAAGAGATGCTATCTTCCATTTTGAAAGATAGTCTTTCGAAACTGACACTGATCCCTCACGTTGCGGTTCGAGAGGAGAGTATACTAGAAGAAGTCGTTCCTATTTCGAAAAGAAATCCCTCTTATGCTAACGAGGATGCAGCGGAGGAAATGGTAGTCGAAGAAATGACGTTAGACTTCCAGACTACTTTGGATTCCACGAAAGAAGAATCCCCGATGGATCGCTTAAAAGAAATGACACCAATTGGTATTGTGCATGCAACTTACATTGTGGCGGAAAATGAAGATGGTATGTATTTGATCGATCAACATGCAGCTGCAGAACGAGTGAACTATGAAAAGTGCCTTGCCCAAATGACTTCGCATCATCAAGAGACGATTACGCCATTGGTTCCTTTGTCGATTGAACTTCCCCAAGACGAGTTTTTGAAATTGAAACAACATTTTGATCTTTTGGAGTAGAGGAATTTGGACTTCATACTTTGGTTGTACGAAGACATCCGATTTGGATTCCTAAGGGATATGAAAAGCAGGTCATAGAGGAAATCCTGGAAATGATTGCCTTAACCGATGACTTCGATCAAAGGAAGTTGATTCATCATAAGGCCGCTACGGCTGCTTGTAAGATGTCTATCAAAGCGAATTGGTACGTCAGTTTAGAAGAAATTAAGGTCCTCTTGGATGATCTTAGAAAGTGTGAAAATCCTTTCAATTGTCCTCATGGAAGACCAACCATCATTACATACAGTAATTATGATTTGGAAAAATTATTTAAACGAGTTATGGATTAGGTGAGAAAAATGAAAAAGAAAAAAAGGAAAACAACGGCAAAAATTATAACGTTTGGAGTTATTCTTTCCGCTTTTATCTTAATTGTAGTAGGAACTCTTTTGGAACAACGAAAGGATTCTGTGCTGGTGATGAAAGAGAAACAGGACAATGCTTTGGTATTGGCTGCAAAACAGTATTTCGAAGATCGGAAAATTTCTCTTCCAGAACATACAGGCGATACCGAAAAGGTGCTTTTGATCACTTTGATTCGTCAAAAATATTTCCATCCACAGAATGATTTGACGCATAAGGATTGTGATTTTGAAAAAAGTTATGTTGCTGTCAAAAATCAGGGAGAAGATCAATACTTATATTACATCAACTTTCTTTGTCCAAATGGCATAGGAGATACTCTCTATGCTAAAGGGGATTCTAAAACGGATAAGGAGAAAGACAAAGAAACGGAATCAAAAGATGGTATTTTGGATGGAGAAGAGGAGGAAACTTCTTCCTCGAAAAATCGTAAGGGGCCAATGATTACCGTTAGTGATTATCTCGTAGTCGAATATCAAAAAGATGTTTCCCTTCTTTCGAAAGCCAATGTGATTGATCGGGGTCTTGGAGTGAAAAGCTTCAAAGCTTATATTGATGGAAGAGAGATTGACAATACTTCATCCCTTGCCATTGGCTGGTATGATGTGGTATATGTCGCTAAGGATCGATTTGACAATGAAACGAGAGTGCAAACGAAGTTACAAATTGTTCCAACGACGGTGGAGTTTGCTTATCAAGAATATGAACAACAGTACGTGATTCCAATGGATGGAATTTATGAAGTGACGCTTTCTGGAGCCCAAGGAGCTGGTAATGGCGGAAAAGGGGCTACGTTAAAAGGACGAATTTATTTGAAAGCTGGTACAACGCTTCGTTTTAACACAGGAGGAATTAATGGTTACCACGGTGGTGGTAAAGGACCAACAGGAACATACAATGGTGGAGGTTCTTCTAATTTATCGATTGATGGAACCAATGTATTAATCGCTGCTGGTGGTGGCGGTGGAACGAACGGTGGACTTGGTGGAACTGGCAATGGTGCGGCTGGTACCAGCAATTGTTCCAAAGGAGGAAATGGAACGCTCGGTGGTGGAGGATCTTCCAATAAGAGCTGTAGTTATTCTTCCACTTGCCAGAGAAATTGTCGACCAGTTTGTACAGTACATTATGAGTCAACTAGTTTTTATACCAACAAAAATGGCTGCTCTGCCAATGGATATGCTGGTGGTGGAGAATGTCACTCTTGTTCAAATAAGGCATTATGTGGAGGAAAAACTTACGTTTGTTATTGTTGTCAGGGAAGAGATCATTTAGGAAATTCTATTCACTGGGATGGAGCTGGATCTTGTGTTGGATCTTCTTCGACAGGATCAAATTGTACGACCCAATGTGAAACTTATCCTTGTTCTAGTTCTGTTTCTATGAAGGTAGGTCAAGGAGGACAAAATACGATTCAAAATGACCGATTTGTTTCTTCCGTTTCTATTTTCAATGGTGATCGCTCTGGAAATGGACAATTCAAATTACAATATATCCAAGAATAGTGACGATTCTTGGATTTTCTTTTATAATAAAACTAGGAAGTGATGTTGATGGGTTCACTGATTGTGATTATGGGTCCAACGGGAGTTGGTAAAACAAAACTCAGTATTGAACTGGCAAAACGTTTGGATGCTGAGATTATTAATGGTGATAGTATGCAGGTCTATCGTGGACTTGATATTGGAACAGCAAAAGTTAAGGAAGAAGAAAAAGAGGGGATTCCCCATCATCTTTTTGATATTTGTGAGGTGGAAGATTTTTATACGGTTTACGATTACCAAAGGGATTGTCGAGAGAAAATTGAAGAAATTAGAAAACGTGGCAAACGAGTGATTTTAGTAGGAGGGACAGGTCTTTACTTAAGAGCAGCTCTTTATGATTACAAGTTTATAAAAGGGACGAGAGAAGAAACGTATGAGGATCAGACCAACGAAGAGCTCCTTGTAAAACTAAAGACTTACGATCCAACAACTTCCATTCATGTCAACAATCGGAAACGTTTGGTGCGTGCCTTAAATCGATATGAATTAGGACAAACAGTTTCTTCCAAAACTCCGACACTTCTCTATGATGCAACGTTTCTTGGACTTACGATGGAACGGAATAAGTTGTATGAGAGAATCGACAAGCGAGTAGATGAGATGATGGAAGATGGCTTGTTGGAAGAAGCAAAGACCTATTACGATCGTAACGTTCGTTCGAAGGCCCTTCTTTCAGGAATTGGGTATAAAGAACTCTATGACTACTTTGAAGGAAATGTTTCCCTCGAAGAAGCTATCTATAAGATCAAACAGAATTCCAGACATTATGCGAAACGACAGTATACCTTTTTTAGACATCAGTTTCCGATACATTGGTATGAAGTCGACGTAGACCATTTTGAAGTGACTTTGGAAGAGGTCTTAAATGAATTATCTTAGAATAAGATATTGAGTGGTGACGTTGATTGTGTTAGAATAAAAAAACAAGAAGGAGATTTTAACATGAAAAATTTTAAGTGTGACGAAGGTCATTTAAGTCTTTTTTTAAATGCTATTTTTAGCAAAGAAAAAATTTATGATTCTTATCGAGAAAGCATCATTGCGTTCACAACAGAATGTGCTTGGGAAGAGCATGAAGAACTTCAAAGAGCAGAACAGATGAGAGCTTTAAAAGATGTTTTGACAAGCTACAGGGATGAAAGAAAGCTTTGCCAAGATTATCTCGAAGAGCGAGGAAGTTTTCAAAAACATGCGAATCAAAAAAGTCGATGATATTACATCGGCTTTTTAAATGATTTCTTGATAAATTTCTTGATTAAAATTGTGTTGAGCATCCTCTAACGTTTTCAATTCCTCGCTACTGATGAGGAAGAAGTTGTATTCGAGATTGTCTTTGCCATCTTCGGAAATAGGATCGTCCCAAGTCAGATCTAAATGATACCACTTTTGATTTAAGTAGACAGCATTCCAAACATGGTTTTCACTGGATATTTTATAATTTTTGATTCCCATCCGTTCTAAGAATAGAGCCATACTGTCGGTGTAACCTCCACATAGACCGATTCCTTGAATGAGATTTCCATAGGCAATATCAGAATCGTATTTGACAATCTTAGAATCGCTTCGTTCTTTGTCATAACGACTGGTATTGATGATATAATCGTGAATCGTTTTAATGTTCATTTCATTGGTTAGGGTAGAGTTAACAAGGTTTGGATAGAGTTCATCAATCTTTTGGTTGATTTCTTCTATCTTTTCTTTGCTATAATATTTTTCAATGGTTACACTCACTTTTCCTAAACTATCGTATTTGGTAACGATGTGTTTAAAGCTATTATAAGGATGAACAAAGTTGTTGATATGAGATAGAATGGTTTGATCTTTCGCTAAAAATTTGACATAATCCATACATTCGGTATCCTCTTCCTTACAATAGAAGGTAAATTCTTCTACTCCTGAATTTAAAATCGTATAGTAGATATTTAAGACTTCTTGCTTGGTATTAGGACTGAAATTTGAGGTCAGTTGGACATACTGAAAGTCAATATTCCTGGCATATTCATTTTCTGTGGGGGGATTTACCATCTTTTCTTCTTTGATAAAATGATCAACGTAAAAGACAACAATTGCTTCACGGTTGAAATAGGTTAGCACAAGTAAGATTGCTAAAACTAAAAGTACTATATATTTTTTCATATCTTCACCTTACTAACATTTTAACATAAAAAAAGAAGTAATAGAACCATTACTCCATTCCGTTTTTCATTTTTGTTAATCTTGACTTTACTCTAGCTGCTTTGTTCTTGTGAACTTGACCAGAAGACATTGCTTTATCAACTCGTTTGATTGCTGTTTTTAAATTTTCTTCTGCTTTGGCCTTGTCTCCAGACTTTACACTCTTTTCCACATTTTTAATAGCAGTTTTCATGCTTGAATTGATTAAAACATTCTTGGTAGCGCGTTTTGCATTACTTTTTACTCTCTTTTTCGCACTTTTGATATTTGGCATTTTTTCACCTCACTTTTTTTAAACATATTCATTTTAACAAAATTTAAGAGAAAAAGCAAATAAAACTCTTCTTTTTTGCAGATA
>CARZYU010000039.1:7728-9888 GCA_949113215.1 uncultured Bacilli bacterium
GTATGGAGAAGTAAAAGGAATTGAAACCGTCCATAAGACGTATCCTCATGCTAGGGTGGAGGAAGTCGAAATCAACCAAGAAGGAAGCAAACAAATTGGAAAGAAGGAAGGCCGTTACAAGACTATTTTGTTTGAAGATATTACGGATACTACTATCCGTAAGGAAGTGATTTCTATTTTCCGGGAAACTTTAGGGAATCTTCTACAGGAAATGAATATTTCCTCTACTGCTAGTTGTTTGGTATTAGGTCTTGGAAACCGACTTTCCACTCCTGATTCTTTGGGACCAAAGACAGTAGATCAGATCTTAGTAACGAGACATATGTTTCTTTTGGATCCTCATTCCATGGAAGAAGGTTATCGTAATGTCGCTTCTTTTATTCCGGGAGTTACTGGTACGACCGGAATTGAAACAAAAGATGTCATTATGGGAATTGTAAGAGAAGCAAAACCTGATTTTCTAATTGTGATTGATGCTTTGGCTTCTTCTTCGGTCGATCGTATGAACAAAACCATTCAAATGACCGATACCGGAATTCATCCTGGAAGTGGAGTGGGAAACAGTCGTACGGAAATTAGCAAGGAAACCCTTGGAATTCCTGTTATTGCCATTGGAATTCCGACGGTAGTAGATGCCGTTACGATTGTGAGTGATACGATGAAGTATTTGTTAAAACAACTTTCTTATACCAAAGAGAATGAAAACGTTCCTAGAAATAAATTGGTTCCTTTTTTAAAACAAAACTATCTTTCCCACGAAGAAAACTTATCGGAAGAGGAGAAGATGAAGATTATGGGACTACTTGGTACTTTGAGTGAAGAAGAGGTAAAAACATTAGTATTCGATGTTCTTACTCCCATTGGATACAATTTGATGGTAACGGTCAAAGAAGTTGATTTTTTGCTCGATAAGTTGGCACTTCTCCTTTCTTCAGGAATTAATCAAGTTTTACATTCTAAATACGAAAAATCTTAAATCGCTTTCCAAATAACGACAAACAATGCCTTTCTTGTTTGCTATGGTGAACTTGAGGTGAAGGATGATGAAGAAATTTTTCTATTTGGTAGGAATCTTTGTGCTCTTCTTTTTACTGGTGGGACAAAGTGGTCTTTCCAAAGAAGAGTTTCTCTCTTATCTCGTTCAAAAGTCGAATCCTTATTTGTTAAAACAAGATCCTTTGATCAAAAAGACGGTAAGTTACATTACCAATCCTCTTTTTTTAACGAGAAATTCGTATCAAGGGGTTGTAGAGCGAAGCATCAAGGAGGCGAAGGAGAGCAACAATTTAGAGAAAGACCCTCTCGTCTACCTTTATAGTACGCATCAAACAGAAGCGTTTGCCAATACCAACCTCTACGAGACCAATTCAACGGTTGTTACAGCAAGCTACATCCTAAAATCAAAACTTGCTTCTTATAACATTCCCTCTTTAGTAGAAGAAAGTAGTGTCATCGATCTTTTAAATATCAATGGATGGCCATATTATCGTACCTATGAAATCAGTAGGATGTATATGGAAGGTGCCAAAGAGAAAAATCCATCGTTAACCTATTTTATTGATGTTCACAGAGATTCTGTTTCAAGAGATATCAGTACTGTGACAATAGGAGATAAAAGTTATGCGAAAATTTTATTCATTGTTGGTTTGGAAAACCCGGGATATCAAGCAAATTTAGAATTTGCTACCAAGTTAAAGAATTTACTTGATGAAAAATATCCTGGCATTATGCGTATCATTTATGAAAAACAAGGCGAAGGAGTCAATGGTGTTTACAATCAAGATTTTTCTCCCAATACGCTCCTAATTGAATTAGGAGGACAAGATAATACCATTTTAGAAGTTTACAATACCGTGAGTGCCTTTGCAGATGTGTTTCATACTTATTTGGAGATGAACAAATGAAAAAAGAATATATTCCACGTATTATTTTACTTACCATGTTTGTTTTGTTCATTGCGCTTTATGTAACACAGGCGACAGGATATTATGAATTTCAAACAGAGAAGAAAACGAAACTTACCGAAGAACAAATTAAAAAATTTGAAGAAGATATCAAAGCGGGAAAAGAAGTCGATGTTGATTCTTATTTGCTTGAGAATCATAAAGAGTATAAAAATAAAATTTCTAAAGCTTCGTTTCAAGTGTCCAAACAAATTGA
>CARZYU010000040.1:0-3027 GCA_949113215.1 uncultured Bacilli bacterium
CGGTTGCTCCCGCTAATCCTGTTGGTCCTGTTGGCCCTGTTGCTCCGGTTAATCCCGTTGGTCCCGTTGGCCCGGTTGCTCCTGATCCACCACCAGATGGTCCGGTTGGTCCCGTTGGTCCAGTTGGTCCTATTGCAATAAAGTAATTTACTCCTGGTCTTGGTCGTAATCCAGGTCTTTCTTTTTCACAAAAATCCATTTTTTACCTCCTTCTAACATAATGTATGAAAAGACGTATTTTTTACTTATAGAATTTGTCCAAATAAAAACTGTTTCTTTGGGAAACAGTTTCTTCCAATTAATTGATTTTTTCTACAACTAAAGAAATTGTTTGTTCATTCAACTCTACATTATTTTCTAGATCGTCCTTCTTGCTAATGATTTCAGCCAATGTTTCATTTTTAATATACTCTTCAAAGACTCGTATCATTTTATCTAATTGTGCATCACCTGAATAATAAATATGGATATGATCTGTAATTACAAAGTCCATTTCTTTTCTCAAAGATTGTACTTTTCTTACAAATTCACGTGCCAACCCTTCTAATATTAAATCCTCTGTTAAATCGGTATTTAGAATAACAAAGGTTCTGGCATTACTACTTGAACAATAGCCTTCTTTTACTTGAATTGTAATTTCTACCATTTCGCTTTGTAGTTCAAATGATTCATTCTCTAAATCAATGGAAATGGTCTTTCCTGCTTTGATTTCTTCAATGTCTTGATTACTAAAATGAGAAAGTGCTTCTTGGAACAATTTCATTTTAGGTCCTAATACTTTTCCTACAACACGGAAATTTGGTTTGATCTGATAATCCATATACTTTGTCATATCAGAAGTATAAACGATTTCTTTCACATTCAACTCTTCTTTGATGATATGATCCAAATCTCCAATGATTTCTTGATCCTGTTTTGGTACAATTACTTCAAGGATAGGCTGTCTTACTTTGATATTGGCATCTTCTCTGGCAAAACGTCCTAAACTACAAATATCTCTTACCGTATCCATTTTTTTCTCAACTTCTTCGTCGATCAACGATTCTTCACAAACTGGGAAATTTGCTAAATGGACAGACTCTTCTCCTGTTAAGTTTTGATAAATCTCTTCCGTAAGATAAGGAGTGATCGGAGCAGCTGACTTGGCTAATGTGGTAAGTGCTTCATAAGTCGTCAAGTAAACAGCCTTCTTATCTTCCGTCAATTCACTCGCCCAGAATCTTCTTCGATTACTACGAATGTACCAATTTGATAGATCGTCATTTAAGAACGTAACAATAGCTTTTACCACCGTCGTCAAATCATAATTTTCATATCCCTCGGTCACTATCTTGATCAATTGATTCATTTTGGAAAGTAACCAACGATCGATTAAATTACGGTCTTCTACTTTGATGTCATACTCTCTTGGATCAATATGATCTGCATTGGCATACATCTGGAAGAAAGCATAAGCATTCTTAAACGTACTGATGTATTTGGAATAGATCTCCTTTAGTCCCTCTACATCGAATTTAATTGGCGTCCATACAGGAGAAACATATGGGAAGTAAAAACGAATCGTATCCGCTCCATAGGTATCGATCAGTTCAAATGGATTTACAATATTCCCTTTTGATTTACTCATCTTTTTTCCATCTTTATCTAAAAGCAAATCGTTGACTAGAACATTTTTATAAGGAGCTTTTCCCATGACAAAAGTCGAAATCAACAATAAGGTATAAAACCATCCTCTCGTTTGATCGATTCCTTCTGAGATAAAATCTGCTGGAAATTGATGTTCAAATAACTCTTTGTTTTCAAATGGATAATGATATTGGGCAAATGGCATCGATCCCGAATCAAACCAACAATCGATGACTTCTTCCACTCTCGACATCGTTTTTCCACACTCGGAACATTTGATATGAACATCGTCTACATAAGGGCGATGAAGATCAATGGTGGTATCGATTTTTTCTATACTTTTCTGGACTAATTCTTCCTTAGATCCAATCATTTCCATATGTCCACAAGAACATCTCCAAAGTGGAAGTGGGGTTCCCCAATAACGATTTCTAGAGATTGCCCAATCGTTCATATTTTCAAGCCAATTACCAAAACGTTTTTCCCCCACATAAGAAGGATGCCATGAAACCGTATTGTTATTTTTGATAACTTCTTCTTTGATCTTTGTTACTTCTAAATAATAACTTGGTTTGGCATAGTAAAGAAGTGGTGTTCCACATCTCCAACAATGTGGATAATCGTGAATCACTTTTTCTTTCTTAAATAGTTTTCCATTTTCTTTTAAATATTTGATGACTTCTAAGTCGGCATCAAATACTCTAGTATCCTTCCAAGGACCTTCTAGATAGGCTCCATCTTCTCCTACAGGGTTCAATACTGGTAAATCGTATTTTCTTCCTACTTCGTAGTCATCTTGTCCAAAGGCTGGAGCAATATGAACAATTCCAGTACCATCGGTCATCGTAACATAATCAGCACAAGTGACATAAAATGCTTTTTTATTGACCGATAAGAAAGGTAAGAGTTGCTCATATTCCATATATTCTAGGTCTTTTCCTCGGTATTCCTCTAAAATTTGATAACCTTCTCCAAGTACCTTAGCAGCTAATTCTTTGCCTACAATGAACTTATTTCCTTGTGATTCTGCTAAAATATAAGATTCTTTTGGATTGACTGCTAAAGCAACATTGGAAAGAAGCGTCCAAGGAGTCGTCGTCCATACTAAGAAATAAACATCTTCACCCTTTTTCTTCATCGGAACGATAACGGTATTGGCTGTTACTTCTTTGTATCCTTGCGCCACTTCATGAGAAGCAAGACCTGTTCCACACCTTGTACAATAAGGTAGAATTTTATATCCTTCGTAGAACATTCCTTTTTCAAAGAATTTCTTTAAGATCCACCATTCGGTTTCAATATAGTTGTTATCGTAAGTCACATAAGGATGTTCAAGATCGATGAATTGCCCCATTCTTCTCGTCAAGTCAGAGAAAGCTTTTTCGTTTTCCCAGACACTCT
>CARZYU010000040.1:3037-7114 GCA_949113215.1 uncultured Bacilli bacterium
AATGGTTCGATTCCATGGGTTTCGATTTCCTTTTTGGAATTGAACCCAAGTTGTTTTTCTACTTGAAGTTCTACTGGTAATCCATGGGTATCCCATCCAACTTTTCGTAAGACTTGATAACCTTTCATCGTCTTATATTTGCAGAACGTATCTTTTAAAAATTTTGCCATCATATGATGAAGTCCTGGCATCCCGTTTGCGGTGGCAGGTCCATCGTAGAAAACAAATTTTTCCTTTCCTTCTTTCGAATCGATACTTCTTTTTAAAATGTCTATTTTGTCCCAATATGCCAAATAAGATTGTTCTACCTCTTTGACAGTGCCTTTTTTTAACTCTTTAAATTCCATAACTTTCTCCTTTCTTCCATAAAAAAAGAATTCGCATCAAAGGACGAATTCTCGCGGTACCACCTTTGTTCATAGGATTTCCTATGCACTTAAGACGTGATAACGGAACGACCGGTTTTATCTTATCCATAAAACACACTTGAAAGTGATCTGAACTAGGTTCCCTCATCTTGTTTCACCAACCCAAGACTCTCTTTAAAGTTTCCCTACTTCCGTCTTTCGCACTTGTTTTAAAAATGTAGCTTTACTATAACATATTTCCTTTTCTTTCGCAAGACACTCTTAATTTCTTCGATTGCTACTGATGAGATCTTGTTCGATAGACAATTGTTTAATCCGTTCGATGATTCTTCTTGCTTTCACCTGATCTACTCCACTTGTTGTCATACTGAGATGTTTTTCCAACTGTTCTAAATTAAAATTAGAAGTAAAAAAAGTTGGTAAATGAGATTGCATACGATACTGTAAAATAGAACCTAAAATTTCATCTCTTGCCCAAGGTGTCATATTTTCTGCTCCAATATCATCGAGTAACAAAAGAGGCGCTTTTTTCACTCTTTCAAATAATTCATTTGACTCAAGAAAAGAGGTCTTCAGTTTTCTTAACAACTCTGGAAAATAGACAATGGCACTTTCTACTTTTTTCTTGGCTAATTCATTAAATAAAGCAGCAATTAAATAGGTCTTTCCTGAACCAAAAGATCCATAGAGATAAAGTCCCTTCTGACTAGAATGAGGTCCATAATTTTTTAGAAAATCTTGAAAGAACTTCATAATTGGAACTCTTTTTTTATCATCCAAATAAACTTCTTTTAACGATGCTCTTTTAATCTCCTCCGGCATTTCAAATAAATAAAGATAGGTTTGATAGGCCGTTTCCTTTGCTCTCGTTCTTTCATAAGGACAAGCATCATAGGAAAAATCCACTTTGTTTTTTACTAATCTTGGAGTAAGGCGATATCCCCACACTTTATTTTTACAAGCAGATAACGATGGACATCCTTCACAATGTTTTTTCTCTTCTAGAGCATCTTCTAACTGTGAAGTATAACGCATTAATACATTTTCATCTCCACCCAATTCTTGCCTAAAACTTTCGAATTCTTTATCCTGACATGCTTCCTGGAAAGACTTTTGTAATTCCATTTTATCAAATTTCCGTATCTTGGTTTTTTCCTTCCATTCACTCATGTTACATCACCACTATCATTGTATAAAATCTGAAAAGAAATTACAACGAAAAAAGGAAAGATCCCCTTCCCTTTTTCATCTATCTTAAACACAACCCACCGTTTGTGTCCTAACTTATCCTATGCTAAAACAGAAAAAAGGTTCCTCCTTTCATTACACAATAAGATACTCTTTCGTAAAAAGAAAAGGTTCGCTACAATATTCTATGATATATTTTTGATCTTTTCTACATAGGATAATTCCCACCGTCTTTTTTTCTTGATCTGTTTTCAAATGACGATCAATATAGTTCATATATACTTTAATTTGACCGATATGTTCCTTTTTTAGTTCTGTCGCTTTTAATTCCATCACAACGTAACATTTAAACTCAATATTGTAAAAAAGGAAATCAATGTAATTATAGGTACTTCCTATTTTGATTTTATATTCATTGGCTATAAAACTATAAAAACTTCTCAATTCCTGTAAAAAATTCCTGTAAAAAATGTACAATATCTTCCATAATTAATTTTTGCAAAATTTTTTCTGATATCATTTCATAAGAATGCTTGTTGTGAATGATGATAGGATTTTTAATAAAGTCGGAGACTTCTGTTTTTTCCTTATTCTTTAATTTCAGTTTTGTATTCTGATCTAAGCGTTCATATTCTTCATTTTTTATTTTATTTCTTAACTCACGTATAGATAATTTATTACAAAGAATACTATTAATATAATAATTAATTTTAGAAATATCGGATAACGAAATCAATTCTGAATAATGACTCCAACTTAATTGGTGTGACAGTGTCGCACCTTTTTGAATGAGAAGATAAAATTGTCTCATTCTTTTTAAGACTGTGGTACTATATTTCCGATTTAGTTCCATTTTTAGTTTAATAGAGTACTCCTTAATAATTCCTTCTCCATAATGCTTTCCTGCTTCTACCAAAAGTTTTCCCACTTGATAATAGGTAGTTAAATCACTCTTATTTTTGCTATATTCTTTTACCTTATTGGTTATCTCGTTTTGAATCATCACATTTTTTATTTTATTGTAATAGTTCATTTCATCACCTTTCTTTTATTTTTCTTAACGAAACAAGATCTATTGGAATGTCACCTTCTTGATCTGTTCTGAGATAAGGAATTTCAAGACGAGTAAGACGATCGATTACCTCTTGATGAGGATGACCAAATTTATTCGAAACCCCACAGGAAATCAGGGCAAGCCGTGGTGTTATTTTTTCTAAAAATTTTTCACTTGTTGATGTCTTAGAACCATGGTGACCCACTTTTAATAAATCAATGTTCGGAAGATTATAATTTTTTTGAAGAGATTCTTCTGTTTTAACGGAAGCATCTCCCAGCAATAAAAATGATGTTTGGTTTATCATCCCAAGCAGAACAGTACTGCTGTCATTTTCTTCCAATAGATCGTGGTTCAAAGAAAACAAGGTCACATCCCCTACTTCGTATGTAGACCCCTCCTTTGCCTGACCATACGAAATCTTCTTTTCTTCTAATGTTTTTTCTAGTCTCATCTCATTTTGATTCCTATTGCCTTCGTTGAAAAGAACTTTACGAACCTTAAAATTCTCAATCAAGTCTTTCGCTTCTCCCATATGATCAAAATCGCCATGAGAAAGGAATAAAAATTCTAATTTTTGAATTCCTTTGGAGTGTAGAAGAGGAATAATTTTTTCTGTTGCGAGAGAATAAGGCTCCTGATAAGCCCATGATTCTTTTTCATAACTCATCCTGCCGCCGGTATCAATCAAAGCAGCTTTTCCTCTCGATACCAATAAAATACTATCCCCTTGGCCAACATCGATCATCCAAAGATAATGTTCGAAGAAACGAATGGGATAAAACAAATGAAAAGCAAAAAGAAAAACATAAAAAAACAAAAAGTAAGGACGATGATCTAAAACATAACAGATCACTAAAACAAGTAAAACAAAGAAACAGAACCATATCCCATCTAACTTTGGAATTCCAAACTGAAAACATTTGAAAGCGGATAAAAACAAACTACCTTTTTCAAAATATTGAATCAAAAAGAAATAAAGTGGATCAAGGAACGGAAAGAAAGCTACGACAAAGGAAGCTGGGAACAAGACATAAGATACCACAGGCACATAAAGTAAATTATAGAAAATACTTCCCACATTTCCTACGTAAAAATGATTGGCTAGAATAGGAAGACTTGCACAAAACGAAAGAAGTGAAACTCGTAATGCCTTTCCCAAATAGTTTTTTCCTTTCGCAAGAAATTCACTTCCTAATAAAAGACAACCACTATCAAAAAAGAAAATTGAAAACCAATATCAAATAAGTAATAGGGTTGCCACCATAAAACCAGACAAAATGTGACTAAAAACAAATGAAATGGTTTCACATAGAAATAAAAGTATCGGTTGCAAGCGAACAACAAGAAAAAGAGCACAGCTCGTAACATCGAGGGACTGATCCCTGTTAAGATAAGATAACCGAAAAGAAAACAAGCGGTAATGAGATAACGATTCCCTTCCCTCACCTTCCATTTTTTCAAATA
>CARZYU010000040.1:7124-9774 GCA_949113215.1 uncultured Bacilli bacterium
CTGAGAAAGGAAATGTGCATTCCCGAAATTGCGAACAAATGACTCACACCAATTTCTTGGTATGTTTTTTGGATTGTCTTAGGAAAAGAACTCTTATCTCCTAACAAAAATGTTTTTAAATACGCTCCACTTGACAAGGATTCGAAATAGGCTCGAAGTGATTGCCGGATAGCAAGAAGAATATTTTGATTCTTTTTTGTGATGTGATACGTTTCGATTTGTAACGTAAAGAAACGCCTTTTCATTTGATCCTTTTTGGTTCTCTTTCTTATTTCACTTAAACTTCCTTTTACTTTAATCGTATCTCCTAAAGAAAGTTCATTGTTCTCCTTTTCTTCCTCACTTTTAAAATAATAATAACCCCTCATAGATTCTTGCTTCCTATTAAATTCCAAAGAAAGTTTGTCCCCTTCAATCTGATAAGAGGTAACAATTCCAGACAAGGTTACATCTCCTGGTTGATAATTGCTATGACTATTGTCATGAAGCCTAAAGAAAGTAAAGAGTAACGTTATTCCAAGGAAGAGAAAATATGGTGTTTTAAAGAGTAAGATTTTCCGCAATTTGAGCAAAAAGATTGTCTCCAATTCCATTTACATTTTTGATTTCTTCGATTGTTTGAAAGTCACCATGTTCCTCCCGATAATGAATGATTTCTTCGGCTTTACTTTCGCCAATACCAGGAAGAGTCATGAGTTCTTCTTTGTTTGCTTTATTTAAATTTACCTTTCCAACACTGTCTACCTCTTGTTCTTCTCTACAGGCACCATTTTTCACTTCACTTTCGGTAAGACATCTTTTTAATTTTTCCTGTTCTTGTTCCTTGGTTAAAGCAAAACTTGCTACTTCTTCTTGGGTATAAATAAAAATCACCATTTCGTCTTCTACCTTTTTACTCAAATTGATAACAGAAGTATCCGCATCTTCTCTTAACCCTCCTGCCTTTTGAATGACATCAATCACTCTTGAACCTAATTCCACTTCGTACGTTCCAGGTGTTACAATAGCACCTTTCACATCCACTAAAATGATTGCTTTTGTGTCCTTTGTTTCCTCTTCCTTTTTCCATTCCATCACCAAATTCTTTTCTTTCTTTTTGTTCATTTTTTTGAAAGAAGAAAAACGAAAAACCCCCTCCTATGAAAAAAAGAAAAACAATACTGATTCCTAAAATTTGTTTTCGATAACGATATTGTATACTCATAATGCCCTCCACTTTTATTATTCGTAAAAAGTTTCTTCGTGCATAAAAAAAGAATCATTTTTGATTCTTTTTGAGCTCATTTCGCACTCCTGTTTCAACACTGACTCTTTGTACAAGAGATAAAGCAATGATGAGACACAAAGTATAACTTCCTCCATAACTTAAGAATGGAAGAGGAACTCCTGTTAAAGGAATCAAGCCTAATACCCCTAACAAATTAACGGCGATGTGTAAAAAGATATAAACTGCTACCCCATAACACATCACTGCACCACGATTGGTATAACTCTGTTTTCCCGTTCGGATCACGCGATACAAAACAAAGATATAGCAAACGAGTACAGCAAGTGCAACCAATACTCCTAGTTCTTCGACGATAATGGTAAAAATAAAATCAGTGTAAGGTTCTGCTAGATACAAATACTTCTGTGTACTGTTCCCAAGTCCTAATCCTGTCATTCCTCCATTGTTAATCGCAATATAGCCATTACAGACCTGACTTCCGGTATCGAGTAAGCGATCACATGGATTGGTAAAATCAAATCGCTGTAACTGTCTGGCATTGATCAACTTTGTACCACTGGAGATTAAAACCAAAGCTGCAATAAAGATGCCACAAAGGGCAGTCCCCAGTACTTGACGTTTGATCTTCGGATGAATGGGTTCCATCAAAAAAATGGAAAAAACTACACCACCAAAAATAATTGCTGTTCCCAGATCGGGTTGTAACATAATGAGAAAGGCAATGAAAAAAGAGACAATTAAAGGAATCAATACTACTCCATAATGATCTAATCTTTCTTCGTTCACTTCGTAATAGCGAGCCATCCAAATGATGATGAAAACTTTAGCAAATTCACTTGGTTGAATACTAAAAAATCCCAAATCGAACCAACTAGCCGCTTGATTCTTTAATTTTCCCACAACCAATAAGACTGCTAACATTCCAATGATGATAATGAGAATTGGCCAAGACAAAATTCCATACAACTTAGTATTTCGTTTGATCATCAAAACGGAAGCGAACAATCCTGCTCCTAAAAAGATAGCTTGTTTGAAAAAGTAATAATAAGGAGAAGCGGAGTATCTTGCAAAAGCAGTCACATTAGATGCAGAAAACACCATGATCAAACCAAAGACAAACAAAAGTAACGTAAGAATCAAGAGTGGTTTATCAAGATTCCGAAAGACTTTCTTCATCACTACTCCTCCTATCTTCTTTACTATACCATACTTTAAGAGAATTCTCTACACTAACCAATCTCACTAGACGTTAAGTCCTTTCGATCAAGGCGAATTCATTAACAGAAAAGACCCACAAAGAATATTCTATATTAGAACAAGTAAAGGAGGCAAAGTTATGTATTATTATGGTGGCGGTTCTTGCGGATGCGGTATGCCCTATTTTTGCCCTGGTTGGAACCAAGGATCTGGATGGGGAAATAC